>DASYOA010000373.1:0-5190 GCA_036008265.1 Opitutaceae bacterium | reverse complement strand
TTTGTGTCGGCGCCGTTCAGATACATACGTCCAGCATGGTAAGGGCCACGGCGGCAATATAAGTAATTAAAACCCCAGCCAAACCCGTTAAAATTTCATTAACGGCCCGCGCATTTGAAACGCATGATGGAATTTTCCCACGCCCATGAACCGTGAACCGAAAGCCAGGTCAAAACCATCATCAAAGCTCATCGTTGCGCGTTCATCCGTTCAAAGAAAATTCCCATTCTGCTGCTTGCCATGCGCCTCAATCCAGCCCTACGCTGGTTCCGCATGGATTCCCCGCACTGTGTTTGGCGCGTGTTTGTCAGCCGACGTGAAACCACCCCATCGAACAACTGTCTGCGCTGTACCCCATGAGGAATCCATCCATCGCAACCCGGCCAGTCGCAAGTGATTCCTCGACCCTGCCTGCCTCGTTGGTAAAAACGCCCGTTCGCTCGCCCAACTCGTCACCAGCCGAATACTGGCATTTTATCTCCGCGTTTTTGCGCCGGCCGTTTACGATGGGGGCCGTCGCCCCCAGTTCCCCGGCCCTGGCCAGGGCCATGGTGCCGCCCAACGATTTGAAGTCGGCGCAAATCGTCGTCGAATTGGGCGCGGGCACCGGCGCCATCACCCATGAAATCCGGCAGCGCATCGCGCTTGGCACCGAGCTCGCCGCCTTCGAACTGCACCCGGACGCCGCCGAGTGCCTGCGCAAGAAATTTCCCAACATCCAGGTCATCCATGACACCGCTGAAAACCTGCGCCAGCATGTCGACCGCCTCGGCCATCGTTATGCCGATTGCATCATCTCCGGCCTGCCGTGGAGCATGATGTCCGACCAGTTGCAGAACCGGATTCTCGACGCCGTCCTCGCCACGCTGCACCCCGAAGGCGTGTTCAGCGCCATGGTCTACTTGCATTCGAAGGGGCTGCCCTCTTCCAATAAATTCAAGCGCAAGCTTGAAGCGCGCTTCGGCCGGATCACCGCCAGCCCGATCGTCTGGGGCAACCTGCCTCCCGCTTTCGTTTATTACTGCGAAGAACCGAGGCTACCCGCCGCGGCAAACGACCGCGCTTAGAGGCAACGGATGACAAGGTGGAGCGCGGCGTCCCGACGCGCTCAGATAGATTCACCACGAAGACAAAAAGAACTCAAAGGGCTTGGGCTTCGTGCCTTTGTGGTTAAGGATTGATTGGGCCGAGCGCGTCGGGACGCCGCGCTCCACCTCGACTCGCCTGTCGAAGCCATCGGTCGATGAGTTGACGGGGCTCCCGTCGCCTCTATTCTCATCGTTTTTGCCCGATGAAATTCACGCCGACCAAGACACCTCTCACCGGAGAGACCCTCGAATCGCTCGCGGAAAAACTCCGCGCGAGCGGCGAGCCGGCGTTTCGCGCGAAGCAGATCCTCGAGTGGGTTTACAAGAAACGCGCGCGTTCGTGGGACGAGATGACCAACCTTTCGAAACCGCTGCGCACCTGGCTCGACCAGACCTTCGACCTCATGCCGGCCACGCTCGTCTTCAACCAGCAGTCGCACGACATCACCGACAAGCTGCTCCTCGAGCTGGGCGACCGGTCCCTGATTGAGACCGTCATCATCCGCGCGCCGCAGGAAGGCGTGGGCCTCGACCATTCGCGCAAAACCATCTGCATCTCAACCCAGGTTGGCTGCGCCATGGCCTGCGTCTTTTGCGCCAGCGGCCTGGCCGGCTTCAAGCGCGACCTGAACGCCGGCGAGATCGTCGCCCAGCTCCTGCAGGTCTGCTACCGCGAGGATGCGCTCACGCCGCGCGCGCGCGCCGAGCTGGCCTCGTTCGACAACATCGTCGTCATGGGCATGGGTGAACCGCTGGCCAACTACGACGCGCTGCTCCGCGCGCTCGCCATCATCAATGCCGACTGGGGCCTCGGCTTTGGCGCACGCCGCATCACGATTTCCACCAGCGGCCTCGTGCCAAAGATTTTGCAGCTGGCCGACGAGGAACTCGGCTTCCGCCTCGCCATTTCGCTCCACGGCGCGACCGACGAGGTGCGGGAAAAAATCATGCCGGTCAACAAAGCCTACCCGCTCGCGAAGCTCCTGCCCGCGGTGAAAGCCTTCAGCGAAAAACACGGCCGCATGGTCACGCTCGAGTTCATCCTGATCGATGGCGTGAACGACTCGCTCGAGCAGGCGCAGCTCTTGCGCGACATCGCGCGCGACCTGCACGCCCACGTGAACCTCATTCCCTACAACACCGTCGAGGGCCTGCCGTGGAAACGCCCCTCCCTCACGCGCCAGGAACGTTTCGCCGACATCCTGCGCGATGCACGCCTGTCCGTGACGCTCCGCCGGGAAAAAGGCCACGACATCGACGCCGCGTGCGGACAATTGCGGTTGAAAACCGAAAAGGAGCGGACCGCCACCGCCGACGCCGCCGTATGAAAACTGATGCCGTTCCACTCGCGCCCGCCACTGAAAATAAAGTTCCGGCCACGGCGATGGCCGTTCTTTTCGCCATCACTTGCGGACACCTGCTGAACGACTCGGTCCAGTCGTTGCTTCCGGCGCTTTATCCGCTGTTGAAAGCTTCGCTGCGGCTGAATTTCACCCAGATCGGCCTGATCACGCTCACATTCCAGCTTACCGCTTCGCTGCTGCAGCCTTTCATCGGCGTGTACACCGACCATCATCCGAAGCCATATTCGCTGGCCGGCGGGATGATCTTTACCCTGGCCGGCGTGGCTCTTTTTTCCGTCGCCCGCACGTTCGAGCTGGTGCTCTTTTCCGCCGCCTTGATGGGCCTGGGTTCGTCGATTTTTCACCCCGAGGCCTCGCGGGTCGCGCGCATGGCGTCGGGCGGCCGGCATGGTTTCGCGCAATCGCTTTTCCAGGTCGGCGGCAATACCGGCAGCGCGCTCGGGCCGCTGCTCGCGGCATTGATCATTGCCCACGGCGGGCAATCCCGGATCGCGTGGTTTACCGCCCTTCCGCTGCTCGGCATCGTCCTGCTCAGCCGGGTCGGCCGTTGGTATCGCGACCGCCTCGCCCATCTGCACGCCAACCCCGCCAGCCATAGCGCCAGCGCTCCGTCCCCCTTCAGCCGGGGCCGCGTGATCATCACCATCGCCATCCTGGCCGTGCTGGTTTTTTCAAAACTTTTCTACCTCACCAGCATCAGCAGCTATTACACGTTTTACCTCATCGATAAATTCCACGTCGGTGTCCGCAGCGCGCAACTGCATTTGTTCCTGTTTCTCGCTTCCACCGCCGCGGGCACCTTCATTGGCGGCCCGGTCGGCGACCGCATCGGGCGAAAATATGTGATCTGGGTGTCCATTCTCGGCGTCGCGCCATTCACCCTGCTGCTGCCTTACGCGAACCTTTTCTGGTGCACCACGTTGACCGTCGTGATCGGCCTCGTGCTGGCCTCGGCCTTCTCGGCGATTGTGGTTTATGCGCAGGAATTGATTCCCAACCGCGTCGGATTGATCGCGGGGATATTTTTTGGATTGGCCTTCGGCTCCGCCGGCATCGGTTCCGCCCTGCTGGGCCGGCTCGCCGACCACACGAGCATCAACTACGTCTTCCACGTCTGCGCCTTCCTGCCGTTGATCGGCCTGCTGACCGCGTTTCTGCCCCACCTGGAGAAGAAGCGCGGGACCTGACAGCGGTTGTCAGTCCACGAAGTGCCAAGTAGCAAGTATCAAGTGCCAAAAATTCGTCCAAAGTCTCGAAACAAGCGGCTTCTTGGCCCTTGATACCTGCCACTTGTTACTTTTACCACTTTACACATATCAACAAATCCGTATGCGTTGATACGTATATGACGCCCGACCGGCCCATCGCCGCCCTCTTCGCCCAGCCGCGCCCGTTGCGCTCGCTGGAATTTTTTCCGCCCAAGGATGATGAAGGCGTGGCCAACCTGCGCGCCACCGCAACCGCGCTCAAGCGCATCGCGCCCGATTTTGTTTCCGTGACCTACGGCGCCGGCGGCACCACGCGCGAACGCACCGCGCAGGTCAGCGCGCTGCTCAAGGACGAGCTCGGCTTCACCGTCATGCCGCATCTCACCTGCGTCGGCCATGCGCGCGCCGAGCTGCACGCCATCGCCGACCGCCTCCATGCCGGCGGCTTCCGCAATATCATGACCCTGCGCGGCGATCCGCCCAAGGGAGAAACTTCCTTCACGCCTTCGCCCGACGGCCTGCGCTACGCCAGCGATCTCGTCGCGCTGCTCCGGGCCCGCCATCCCGATTTTTGCCTCGGCGTCGCCGGCTACCCCGAGAAACACCCCGAGGCGCCGAGCTTCGACGCCGACCTTGCGCACCTGAAACACAAAGTGGACGCCGGCGCGGCCTTCATCACCACGCAGCTCTTTTTCGACAACGCCGTTTATTATCGCTTCGTGGAAAAATGCCGCGCGGCCGGAATCACCGTGCCCATCGTACCTGGCATCATGACCGTGCTGTCGCTGAAACAAATCCAGCGCTTCACCGCGCTGTGCGGCGCCACGCTGCCGGCCAAGCTCCTCACGCGCCTGGAAGCCGCCGGTGACCAGCCCGACATCGTGGAAACCCTCGGCATCGACTGGGCGCTCGCGCAAATCCGCGACCTGCTCGCGAACGGCGCCCCCGGGTATCACCTTTATATTCTCAACCGCGCCAAAAGCGCGCTGGCGCTGGCAGCGGGACTGGCGGCGTGAGACATTTTAATTAGGAAGCCCGGAAACCAGGAATTGAATTCTGGCCATTCGTCACTCGTCATTCTGCATTCGTCATTCCCAAAGGGGCTTATCCACCAGCGAACACCGGCCGAAATCCCGCCTCGGTTAAAATTTTTGCGACGGTCTCGCGCTGGTCGCCTTGGATTTCAATCCGTCCGTCCTTGACCGTGCCGCCGCAGCCACCGGCCGCGCGCATTTTCTTCGCGAGCGATTCTTTTTCCGGCAGGCCGATGCCGACGAAACCCGTCACGACCGTCACGGTCTTGCCGCCGCGGCCGTTGGTCTCGCGCACGATGTCGACGCGACCGCGGCCCCGGCCCTCCGAAGCCTTGGCGAAGGAGGGTTGATTCGCTTGCGCACTGGGCTTCACATCAGCGTTGGCAAAAGCCGGCAGTCCCTCGCCCTTCAGTGCGCCGAAAGGATTTTGCCCGAGCGGTTGTCCGCCGCTAGTGGGAATTTTTTCATCTGATTTCATTTTTTGAGACTACCAGAG
>DASYOA010000372.1:0-4503 GCA_036008265.1 Opitutaceae bacterium | reverse complement strand
GGAGCGGTGGTGTCGGAACCGACGGCCGTTCGACCCGGGCAGGCCGCAGCCGGGCGGAAGTGCGCCGCAACGCCGCGCGCTCGAATTCCAGTTTTCCCGCCGCCTCGGCCATCTCGTCCTCCAGCTCGGCGATGACCGCCGCCACGTCGTCGATGCTCTCGGCTGCCACCGGTTCGTCGCGTTCGCCGCTGCCGTCGTAGGTATGCAGGCTCGCCTGGGCCGAGCGCTTCGTACCGCGGGGCGTGATGCCGTGCGCCTCATTGTGTGCGATCTGTTTCGCGCGGCGGTAGTTCGTGATCTCGATCGTGCGCTTGATCGAGTCGGTCAGCTTGTCCGCGTAGAAAATCACCCTGCCCTTTTCGTGCCGCGCCGCGCGGCCCGCCGTCTGGACCAGGCTCGTCTCACTACGCAGGAAGCCTTCCTTGTCCGCATCGAGGATCGCCACGAGCGCGACCTCCGGCAGGTCGAGCCCCTCGCGCAGGAGGTTGATGCCCACCAGCACGTCGAAATTGCCCAGGCGCAGGTTGCGCAGGATCTCCACGCGCTCGATCGCGTCGATGTCGCTGTGCAGGTATTCCACGCGAATTTTCGCGTCGCGCAGAAAACTCGTGAGGTCCTCGGACAGGCGTTTGGTCAGGGTCGTCACCAGCACGCGCTCGCCCACGGAAGCGGCGCGCTTGATTTCGCCGATGAGGTCCTCGACCTGCCCTTTCGTCGGGCGCATCGTGATTTCCGGGTCGAGCAGCCCGGTCGGGCGGATAAGCTGCTCCGCCACCACGGAGGAACGCTCCAGCTCGAACTTCGCCGGCGTGGCCGAGACGAAGACCGTCTGCCCGGTGATCTGCAGGAACTCCGCAAAACTCTGCGGGCGGTTGTCGAGCGCCGACGGCAGGCGAAAGCCGAAGTCGGCCAGCATTTTTTTTCGCGCATAGTCGCCGTTGAACATGCCGCCGATCTGCGGCACGGTCGCGTGGCTCTCGTCGACGAAGAGCAGGAAATCCTTCGGGAAAAAATCGATCAGGCAGGACGGGCGCTCGCCGGCCTTGCGCCCCGAGAGGTGGCGCGAATAATTTTCGATGCCGTTGCAGAAGCCCATTTCCTGCAGCATTTCGAGGTCGTAGTTCGTGCGCATGCGGATGCGCTGCGCCTCGAGGTACTGTTTGTTTTGCTCAAAAAACGCCACGCGCTCGTCGAGTTCCTGCTTGATCGCGGCGATGGCAGGCTCCAGCCGGCCGCGCGTGGTGACGTATTGGGTGGCCGGATAGAGGTCGAACCGGTCCAGTTGCTTCAGCACCGCGCCGGTCAGGGGCTCGGATTCGGTGATGCTTTCAATCGTGTCGCCCCACAGCTCGACGCGCAGGGCGTTCTCGCTGTAGGCGGGCATGATGTCGATGACGTCGCCACGCACGCGGAAGCGCCCGCGCTTGAGCTCGTAGTCGTTGCGCTCGTAAAGATCCTCCACCAGCCGCTCGAGCAGCTTCGCGCGGCCGAACATTTCGCCGCGCCGCAGTTCAATGCGCATGGTGGTGAATTCCTCCGGCGAGCCGAGGCCGTAGATGCACGAGACGCTCGCGACCACGATCACGTCGCGCCGGCTCACGAGCGAACTCGTGGCCGAGATGCGCAGGCGCTCGATCTCCTCGTTGATCGACGAATCCTTCTCGATGAAGGTGTCGCTCGACGGGATGTAGGCCTCGGGCTGGTAATAGTCGTAGTAGCTGACGAAGTATTCGACGGCGTTGTCGGGGAAAAAGTTTTTGAACTCCGAGTAAAGTTGTGCGGCGAGCGTCTTGTTGTGCGACATGACCAGCGTGGGCCGGTCCAAGCGGGCGATGACGCTGGCCATGGTGAAGGTCTTGCCCGAGCCGGTCACGCCGAGGAGCGTCTGGTCGCGGTGGCCGGCCTGGATCGAGCGCACCAGCGCTTCGATCGCCTGCGGCTGGTCGCCGGTCGGCACGTAGTCGGCCTTGAGATTGAAAAGCATGGATTAAGAAGGAAGCCAGGAAACCCGGAAAAGCGACCAGGCACGAGAGCTGGCTCACACCCCGAAAATTTTCAGCAAGTCGCCCCACTCGTCCGCCCAGGATTCGCGCGCGCCGTCCTCCGGCGTGCGTTGGAACAAAAACAACCCCGGGCCGGTGAGAAGATCGTCGAAGAGCGGGCTTTGGTTGCGAAAATACTTCCGGAATTTCTCGGCGCGCACCAACCCGTACTCGAGGTTGGGCGTAAAGCCGATGATCGAATTCTGGCTCGCGCGCCGGGCCGGCCGCAGTTTTCCCTCCCGCTCAGTCATCCGCTCCGCGCGCACGCCGCGGCGGCTCGCGACCAGCAGGCGGCACGGGCCGGCAAACTCAAGAAAGCGAAACTGCGGCCCGATCCACGACCGCCAGGTGAAAAAACGCCAGTGCGGGCGGATCCTCAACCGCGTGTCGCCGCTCAGGATCACCGCTTTCAGGAAGCTCGGCCGCAGCACCAGTGAGCCGCCGTCGGGCACGGACACGAGTGAAAGCACCGTTGCCGGGTCGTCGTGGTGCGCAAACGTCACCGGAAACTCTCGCCCGGCCTTCGTGTTGCGCAGCGCCACCAGGTCGAACAGGCCGCACAGGAGGCACGTAAAGGGCACGCGCCAGTTGAGCATGAAGCGGGTGCGTTTCCACAAATTCCCGTCCGCGTACGACAAGAACGCCTCCTTCACCCACAGGCGCTCGCCCGGCCAAAGCGCGGTGTCGATCGACCGGCCGTTCTCGCTCACTTGCGGCAACGCGACGGGGTCTTCGGCCAGCCGCACCGGCCGGCCATTTTCAACCACGCGGGCCAGCCCGAAAAAGATAAATAATTTTCCCGCGATCGCCCCGAAAAAATACAGCCCCAACGCGGCCACGGCATACCACTTCGCCTTGTCCCACGCGAGCACGAGGTAACTCACGAAGCGCGACTGGTTGGTCTCGGCCGCGTGGATGCGCCGGTCAAGCTGGCTGAGCTCGATTTCAAGCCCGTCTTTTTCCCACCGGGTGCGCCTGAGCTCCCGCACCAGCCCAATCTCGCGCGTTTCCGTGTCGTGCTTGAGCTGCTCGTCCCGGGCGAGCTGATCGGCATAAGCACGCTGTTGCTCGCGGTCGCCAAACCAACTGTCCCACCAACTCCGCAGCTTGCCCAGCCCGGCGATGGCCTTGTCCGCCATCTGCTCGCGCGCCTGTTGCTGCGCGAGTTCGGTCTGCATCTCCGCCCAGCGCTTATTGACGTCGTCCAGCGCGGCGGCGGTCTGCTGGCGATCGCTTTTGAGCTCCGCGAGAAACTGCGGCTTCGCTGCGGAAAAATTCACCCGGTCCCGCCAAAACACCCACAGCCCGCCCGCCGCCAGCACGAGCAGGACGATGAGCAGGCTGGCGGCGAGTTTTTGCGCAAGCCGTCTGGCCAGGCGTTGGAGCGAGGAAATCATCTGCAATCAGGGCATGCGATTGAACCGCCAATGGACACTAATAAACGCTAATCAAGCCGCCCCGAACCCCAATCTCGATCTTTTTTAGCACAGAGGGCGCAGAGTAAAAAACGATAGTGGTAATTCAAAGCTGGCCGTTGACCGCTTGTTCTACCGATTTTTCTCCCGATGTTCCCGACTAGCGTCAAAGAGCGTCCATGAGCGGATTTAAATGAATTGTTCTGCCTGGGATGCCATGAAGTCTTGATATTTTAGCTCTTTTCACCTGTATCCAAGGAGCCCGCCATGTTCAAAGAATTCAAGGAATTCGCGCTCAAGGGAAATGTCGTCGATCTCGCCGTCGGTGTGATTATCGGCGGAGCGTTCGGCGCCATCATCACCTCGCTGGTCAACGACGTGATCATGCCGCCGATCGGCCTGCTGATCGGCGGGGTCGATTTCAGCAATCTTTTCATCGTGTTGAAGCCGGGCCTGACGACGCCGGGGCCCTACGCCTCGCTCGAAGACGCCAAAAACGCCCACGCGGTCACGCTCAAACTCGGCCTCTTCATCAACACCGTCATCAATTTCACCATCGTGGCGTGCGCGGTCTTTATCCTCGTCAAGGCCATCAACCGGCTGCGCCGGCAACATGAGGCCGCCCCGGCGGCGGCCCCGGCGGCGCCGCGCCAGGAAGTGCTCCTTGAGGAAATTCGCGACCTGCTCAAGAAGCAGCCGTAAATCCACTCGGCGCTGCCTCGGATTGGTTACCATGAACTATGCCGCCGTAATTGGGATAACTTGGTTGTGCTTCGTCCTCTATTGGCTGGCTTGCTCATGGGGAAACAAACGCGCCGTCCGAAAGCTCAGTCCCGGTTTTAGAATCCTACCCATCCTCTGCTTCTTCGGGCTGTTCGCTCTGTTCGCTTCCCATCCCGGTTTTTTCCGTCAGCAACTTTATGCCCGGACCACCGCGGTCGAAACGACCGGCATTGTCCTGTGCATGCTTGGTGTCGCCTTTGCCATTTGGGCCCGGAACGTCCTGGGGAAGAACTGGAGCGGAGTTCCACAGATCAAGGAAGGCC
>DASYOA010000371.1:0-2583 GCA_036008265.1 Opitutaceae bacterium | reverse complement strand
GTGCCGCTGGTGGCGGAGCCGTTCTCACTGACACCGCGGGCGGCGGATTTGGATTTTGTCCGCCAGCTGCCTGAACTCGCCAGCCTGCCGCCGGGCCGGCCCCGGCTGCTGGTGCATCCCGGCAGCCGCAGCGCCTACCGCATATGGCCCGCCGAGGCCTTCGCGGAAGTTTGCGACCGCCTGCAAACCGAAGGCCTCGCGAACGTGATACTGGTGGCCGGCCCAGCCGAGCAGAAGATCGTGGACACGATCCGCCAGCACATGCAAACGCCGGCCGTCTGCCTGCAGCAGACGCTCACGGTGCCAAAATTTGCCGCGCTTTTTGCCAGCGTTGATCTGTTCCTCTGCCACGACAGCGGGCCCATGCATCTGGCGGCCGCCGTGGGCACGCGCGTGGTCGCGCTCTATGGTTCGCAAAATCTCGCCAACTGGCGCCCGCTCGGCGCTCACCACACCATGCTCCAGCCACCGCTGCCCTGCGTGAATTGTGTTTCTCCCGGCAGCTGCCAGCCGGAGGATTCCTACTTCAATCACTGCGTGCGCAACATCACCGTGCCGGACGTGCTGGCGGCCGTGCATGGGCAACTGCGGACAGCCAGTTCGCCACGTTCGATGTAGGTCGGGGTTTATCCCCGATGTGTCGGGCGTAAAGCCCGACCTACCCTGAGCCATTTCCCCAACTGCTGCTCAATAGAACCGTAACTGCCCACTTTGCCATTTTTCCAGCAACGTGTGCCCGTGCGCCCGCCGCTCCCGCGTGCGCCAAATCCAAAAACGCAGCGCCATCAGGCTTCGTTCCCCACGCCGCCGCGCCCAGTTCAGCCGCCATTTTTTTCGAAAATGCGCCCGGTTCTCCGCTTCGTAGGGCTTGGCCGCCGGACCGCTGCGCAGCGCATTCTGCGTGGCTGATCCGAAGTGATGGAAAAAACCCGCGCCCGTGGTGCCCAGCATGAATCCCGCCTGGCGCGCGCGGCGAAAAAAATCCGCGTCTTCAAATTGTCCGATGCGAAAGGCTTCGTCGAAGCCGCCAATGCGCTCGAAAACCCCGCGCCGCACGGCAAAGCAAACCCCGTGCGCATGGCCGCGCCGCATCACCACCGCCATGCCCTTCGTGAACTGGCGCGCGTATTCCTCAAAATCATAATTCAACTCCCCCTCGCGCATGGCCGGGCTCACGATATCCAGGCCGGCCCGCTCCGCCGCCCCGAGCAAGGCGTTGCGCCAACCCGCGGGCATCAGCACGTCGTTGTTCAGCACGATCGTCCACGCCGCCGGCACCGCGGCCCAGCCCTGATTCCACGCGGCCGCGCATCCGCGGTTTTCCACATTGTGAATGACCTTGATTCCCGCCTGCCGGTCCAGCCACTCGCGCGTGCCATCGGTGGAGCCATTGTCCACGACTACAACCGCCACGCCCTCGGCGATGTCCGGCGCCAGGCTGCGAAGGCAACCTTGCGTGTAGGCGATTTGGTTGTAAACAGGGATGACGATGGCGATGTCCATTCAACAGGCTGCTGATATACGACCACCCTGCCCGCACCATTTTGGCAAACCCAATCCCCACGCCGGCCAAAAATCCGAAAGCTGGAGGGCGGACTTATTTTACACGAAGATCGCAAAGGTGCGCGAAGAGACTAACGTCATCTTGTATCAAATCTCCAAGCAGCCTCTCTCCGGCCTTTGATAGCGAAACCCCAACGACTCTTTGCGGTATTTTGCGATCTTGGTGTAAAAGCAATTTTATTTCAGCAAAATGTACCGCTAACTTTCACCCGAGGCCTTTGACTCCAACCACTCACTCGCCGTAAAAATTCAAGCTTCGCTTTCCATCGTGGCCGAACCATTGCCCATTTCCGTCGTCATCGTCGCCAAAAACGAAGCGCGCAATCTCCCGCGCTGCCTTGCCAGCGTGCAAGGCTGGGTGACCGAAATCATCGTCGCGCTCAACGATACCACCGACGGGAGTGAGGCCTTCGCAAAGAAATTTGGCGCCCGCGTGCATACGCTGCCCTGGCAGGGCTATCGCGACACTAAGAACGCCGCGCTCGCGCTCGCCATCCAACCGTGGGTGCTTGCGTTGGATGCCGATGAGGAAGTCTCGCCGGCCTTGCACACGGCCATCGACACCTTCTTCGCCAGCGGCGACAAGGAACGCTTTTCCGGTGCGCGCTTCCCGCGCAAGGTCTGGTTCATGGGCCGCTGGATCATGCACGGCGACTGGTATCCCGATTACAGCCTGCGCCTCTTCCGGCGCGACCAAGCCCGCTGGGGCGGCGACGCCTTCGTCCACGAAAAAATCGAGTGCGACGGGCCAGTCGCGACGCTCCGCGGCGACTTGCACCATTATCCTTACGACAGCCTGGCTGTGCAGCAGCGCAAAATCACCGCCTACGCTGAACTCTTTGCCCTGCAGCGCGCGGAGGCCGGCGCCACCGCTTCACCTCTTGGCATCCTCGCCCGGTCACTCTGGCGGTTTGTGCGCGCATATATTTTCAAAGGCGGCTTCCTCGATGGTTTTCCCGGCCTGGTCGCCGCGATCCTCACCGCCCACTATACTTTTCTGCGCTACGCCTGTCTCCACGA
>DASYOA010000370.1:0-5587 GCA_036008265.1 Opitutaceae bacterium | reverse complement strand
CGCTTTTTTTATCCAAATTCATCAGCGCGTTGGGGTCAACGCGCTCCACCTCGTATGCAAAGGCTCGCAACAGCGCCGCCGGATGGTGCGTCGCGCCCGCCACGATTTGTACCGACGCGAGCTCGCACAGCCGGGCTGCATCGAGCAGCGCGTCATTTGCGCCGCACCACGCGCGCCAGTTCGCCGGCAACGGCGGCTCTGCCCGGTCGTTCTCCAAACGCTCGAGCCCCCACCGCAAAATATCCGTCGCGGCCGCGGGCGCAGGTTCCGGCGGCACGTCCAAGCCGGCTCGCGCATAAAAATCCGCCAGCGCCGCGCGCGCATCGCGACGCAGCCAGCGGGAAAGTTGCCTCACTTGGGTGAGCGCCACGCGACCGCCCAACTCCGCTTCGCGCGGAAACGCAAAGATCGGCGCGAGCAGCGCCACCCGCCCGAGCCGGTTGGCGCGCGCCGCTTCGCGCAGCAACAGCAACGAGCCAAGCGAATACCCCGCCACCCAGTCGAACGGGCCCGCCTTTTCCAGCTGCGCCAATGCATCCGGCTCCGCCGCGACAAACACGTGCTCCGCCTCGGGCCACGCCTGGCGCGCCAGCGGCGCGAACCACGCCTCGGGCACCGCCCAACCCATGAGCCAGCCGATTTTCATCGGCGCGCCCTCCACGCCGCCATCGCCGCCAGCACGCGCTCCATGTCGGCGCGCGTGAACGTGCGCTTGAGCGAAAACCTCAGCCGGCTCGTGCCGGCCGGCACTGTCGGTGGCCGCACCGCTGCCGCGTAGATGCCCGCCTCGCGCAACGCGCCAGCCAGCGCGAGCGCTGCGTCTTCGTCGTCGAGCCGCACCGGCACGACGGGAGATTCGCCGGCGGGGGCTTGCCAGCCAGCGGCTTGGAGCGCGGAGCGAAACACCCGCGAGCGCTCCTGCCAATCCGCCTGTTGCCCGGCGAGTGCACGCAAGCGCCCCAGCGCAGCCAGCGCGGCGGCGGCATTGGCCGGCGGAAACCCGGTCGAATAAATAAATTCGCCGGCGGTGTTCACGAAATAATCGCGCACCGCCTCTTCGCGAAAAAGCGTGTAGGCGCCGCCGGCGGCCAGCGTTTTGCCCAGCGTGCCCACGAGTATATCGACCGCGGGCTCGACTCCCGCGGCGCGCACCAGGCCCGCGCCTTCGGGCCCATACCAGCCGAGCGCGTGCGCCTCGTCCACGACCCAGCAAAATTCGTGGCGCCGCTTCAGGTCCGCCATGCGCACAAGGTCTGGATAATCGCCGTCCATGCTGAAGACGCTTTCCGTCACGACAAAAACCGTGCGGCCCGATGGCTGCGCGCGCGCGAGCTGTTCCTCCAGCTGATCGAGATTCAAGTGCTCGTAGCGTTGCAGTCGCGCGCCGCTGCGCAGCAGGCCCGCGACCATGCTGTGATGAATCAGGCGGTCGGCCAGCACAAGGTCGCCGCGCGCCGGCAATCCGCCCAGCACGGCGGAGTTGGCCGCGTAGCCGCTGCTCCACAACATGCCGCAGGGAAACCCGTGCCAGCCGCACAAGGCCTCGACCAACCGCGCGTGCGGTTCGCGCCAGCCGGTGATAAGGGGCGACGCCGAAGCGGATGTCCCGTGCTCCGCCACCGCGGCGACCACGGCCGCGGCCAGCGCCGGATCGCGCGCAAGATCGAGATAATCATTGTCCGCCAGATTGAGGTCGCCCTCCCGCCGCGCGGTGACGCGCAACGTGCGGCGGAGTTTTTTTTCGTCGCGCTCGGCCAGCGTGCGACGGCAGCGCTCGAGCCAGCCGGTGGAGCGCGTGTCATTGGTCATTAGTCCTTGGTCACTGGTCATCAGCGGAGCCGTTTCGTTGAGCCGCTTAACGAATTCATCAGGTTTATTTGGCAGCGCAGCTTCATAGGCCTGCTCCGCCCACAGCGGCACACCAGCTGCGCGCAGGCCGGCGCGGGTGGAATCGGCCACGTCGCGCCCGACCGGCGCGGTCGCGTTCAGCCATACCCCGGCGTGAAGCTTGGACGACGACGCGCGCGCAAAGGCCAGCCGCGCTTGGTTGATCGCGCCGAGCCGGTCGGGCACGACGATGACCACGGCATCCACTTCAATCGCCGCGGCAAAGTCCGCCCAATCCCGCGCGCGGGCGTCGATCGGCGTGGCGATGCCGCCTGCGCCTTCAAAAATCCGCCAGTCGCACACCGGCAGCGCGCACGCGCGTTCCACGAGGATTTCCAGCGAAAGTTTCTGCCCAGCGAGCGCCGCGGCCGAGGCGGGAGCGATCGGCACGGGAAAAGACGCGAGCGTGAACACCTCGCCCACTCCACCGGCCAGGCGCTGCGCGCGCGCGGCATCGCCTTCGTTTCCCGCGAGCGCGCCGGTTTCCACCACTTTCACGATTTGCACGCGCGCCCCGCCGGCCGCGAGCAGCCGGGCCAGCGCCGCCGTGGCGTGCGTTTTGCCAACGCCGGTGTCGGAACCTGTAACCAGGATCGCGCGCATAGGCGTGCGGTTGACCATCGACCCACCGCCACGGACTCGGCCGGCGCCTTGGCCTGCGGCAAAAGCGGATGCATGCCGAGCTGATCGAGGAGCCGCATGTCGTCGGAGCGTCCCGGATTCGGCGTGGTGAGAAGTTTGTCGCCCAGGAAAATACTGTTGGCGCCGGCGAGGAAGCAAAGCGCCTG
The DNA here is from genome assembly GCA_036008265.1 of Opitutaceae bacterium. Taxonomy (GTDB): domain Bacteria; phylum Verrucomicrobiota; class Verrucomicrobiia; order Opitutales; family Opitutaceae; genus DASRHD01. The sequence continues at coordinate 2,912 of DASYOA010000370.1, read as the reverse complement.
CAGCTCGTCGCTCATCTCCGTGCGGCCGGCAGAAAGCCGCACCATCGTGCGCGGCAGGAGAATGCGCGCTGTGGCAATGATGCGGACAAACTCAAAGGGTTCCACCGGCGCCTTGTCCCCCAGCGGCGTGCCGGGGACGGGCACGAGGGCGTTGATCGGCACCGAGTCGGGTTGCGGGTCAAGGCTGGCAAGTTCGCGCAATAATTTCAGGCGGTCGTCCACGCTTTCGCCCATGCCAAGGATGCCGCCGCTGCATACCTGCAGGCCGGCTTCGCGCACGGTGGCGAGCGTGGTCAGGCGTTCGTCATAGGTGCGCGTGGTGATGATCTCGGGATAATACTCGCGCGAAGTGTCGAGGTTATGGTTGTAAACCGTGCAACCCGCCTCCTTCAGGCGCGAGGCCTGCAGCGGCGTGAGCATGCCGAGCGTGCAGCAGACTTCGAGGCCGAGGCCGGCCACGCCGTTCACCGTGGCGAGCACCGAGTCAAATTGCTGGCCGTCGCGCACCTCGCGCCACGCCGCGCCCATGCAAAAACGCGAGGCGCCGCCATCGCGGGCAGCCCGCGCGGCGACGAGGATGGCCTCGGTGTCCATCAGCGGCTCGGCGTCGAGCCCGGTGTTGTAGTGGGCCGATTGCGGGCAGTATTTGCAGTCTTCCTGGCAGCGGCCGGTCTTGATCGACTGGAGGGTGCAAAGCTGAACGGCCGCCGGGTCGTGGTGGCGGCGGTGCGTCTCCTGCGCGCGAAACATAAGTTCCGGCAGGGGCAGTTCGTAGATTTTCCTGATCGTGGCGAGGTCGGTCATGGCGTTCAAGGTTTCAAGTAACAGGTTTCAAGTTCCAAGATGGAGTTGGAGCACATCGGCGATCGCGTGCGCGGTGCGGTGCACGAGCTCGCCGAGTTCGTTCTCGTCGAGGCAGAGCGGCGGCACGAGCAGCAGCGAATCGCCCAGCGGACGCAGCAGCAGGCCGTGGGCCCGCGCGCGCAGGCAGACTTGCAGGCCGGCCCGGCGCGAGACCGGGAAATTTTCGGCGGAATCGCGCGATGGCGCGAGGTCGATCGCGGCGGCAAAGCCGCGCTGGCGGATTTCGCGCACGTGCGGGTGATCGGAAAAGGCTTCGTCGAGCAGGCGGCCAAAACAGGCGCTGCGCGCGCACAGCGTGCCGTCGGCGATGAGTGCGCGAAGTTTGCGGATGTTTTCGAGCGCCACGGCCGCAGCCAGCGGATTGCCGGTGAAGGTATGGCCGTGATAAAAAGCGCGGCGGCTTTCCACCGGCCCGAGGAATGCCTCGAAAATTTCCTCGCGCGCGAGCGTGGCGGCCAGCGGCAGGTAGCCGGCGGTGAGGCCTTTCGCGAGGCAGAGAAAATCCGGCGTCACGCCTTCCTCGGCGCACACGATCATGGGGCCGAGGCGGCCAAAGGCGACGAACACTTCGTCGAGGATCAGGTGAACATTGTGCGCGCGGCAGAGCGCGGCGACTTCGCGCACGAAGCCCGGCGGCTGCAACCGCATGCCGGCCGCGCCTTGCACCGAGGACTCGAGGATGAGGCACGCGGTGCGGTCGGCCTGCGCCGCAAGCAACGCCCGCAGCGCCGCCAGGCTCGCGGTCATGTCGGCCTCGCGCACCCGGCCGCCCCACTCGCGGCAATGCGGCGCGGGAAAATGCTCCGCGGGAAAACACCACGACCGGAAACGCTCGTGAAAAAATCCGCTGTCCCCGGCCGCCATCGCACCAAAAGTGTCGCCGTGATAGCCGCCGGCCAGGCCGATGACGCCACGTTTTTCCGGCCGGCCAATGAGCTGCCAGTATTGAAAGGAAAGTTTGAGCGCGACCTCGACCGCGCCGGCGCCGTTGTCGCTGAAAAATACCCGGCTGAGTCCCGGCGCCGCGAGACGCGACAGCTCCGCCGCCAACTCCGCGCCGGGCGCATGGGTGAGGCCGAGCATCGTCGAGTGGGCCACGCACGCGAGCTGGCGCTGCAAGGCGGCATTGAGCTCGGGGTCGTTATGGCCGTGGACATTGGTCCAGATGGAGGCGTTGCCGTCGAGATAGGTCCGGCCTTCGGTATCGGTCAGCCAGCCGCCGCGGCCGGAGGCGATGGCAAGCGGCGGCAGGGCAAGATATTCCTGCATCTGCGTGAACGGATGCCAGACGTGCAACCGGTCGGCCTCGTGCGTGCCAGCGTCAACCACCGTGGGCTCATCCACCGCCGGCGTTAAGAGGGGAGCTTCGGCCGTCATGGGTCACCTCGGTTGAATCGAGCAACGACCGGCTGGCCCTCTCCGCGTCCGGGAGGCGGTGGCAAGACCCAGCGCTACGACAGAAAAATCCATCGCCCGGAGTCGTAACACGGGCACCGGCCAGAAAACAAGGTTTTGTTAACCGATCATTACCGATTAATTAACAATCACGCATGCTGGCTTGGATCCGCCTCGCCAGCGCGCGCCTGATTCCAGCGCGCGAGAACTCCAAACGCCAGGCTGCAAAATATCAATTACCGCGCGCCGCAGGTGCGTGGACGCTTTGGGGATTTGGAGGTTTGGCGTCCGGGATTTTTCGTCAACCGACCGACCCAGCCCCCGCCTGCAATGACTTACGCGTCGCCGTCGTTGCCGATGGCCTCGACAGGGCAGCCTTCAAGGGCCTCCATGCAGAGTGCAATCTCTTCCTCGGTCGTGGGTTGCTTGTGCACGAAAGAGTAGCCGCCCTCGTCGCTGCGGGTGAAAAAGGCCGGCGCCGTCTCGCGGCAGAGATCGCAGTCGATGCATTGCTGATCGACAAAAAACTTGCCCGCGGCGTTTACCGGCCACTTGTCTGCTTTGTTTGCCATAGGTCAAGGCGAACAAACCTGAATCGAATGCCCTGTCAAGCGGGGAGGCCGTAATGACGCGCAGCCCCCCATCCGCCGCCG
>DASYOA010000369.1:0-4521 GCA_036008265.1 Opitutaceae bacterium | reverse complement strand
AAAACGCTCGGCCAGAAACTTTACCTGCAGGCCATCCAGAACAATCCCATCGTCTTTGGCATCGGTCCCGCCGGCACAGGCAAGACCTACCTCGCCATGGCCGCGGCCATATCCGCGCTGCTCAAACACCAGGTGGAACGCCTCATCCTCACCCGCCCCGCGGTCGAGGCCGGCGAAGCGCTCGGTTTTCTTCCCGGCGATTTGCGCGAAAAAATCCTGCCCTACCTCCGCCCGCTCTACGACGCGATCCACGATATGCTCGACACGGAGGATGTCACCCGCCTGACCGAGAAAGGCGTGATTGAAATCGCCCCGCTCGCCTACCTGCGTGGCCGCACCCTCAATAACGCCTTTATTGTGCTGGACGAGGCGCAAAACACCACGCCCGAGCAGATGATGATGTTCCTCACGCGTTTAGGCGAAGGATCACGGATGATTGTCACCGGCGACATCACGCAAATCGACCTGCCGCGCCACAAGCAAAGCGGATTGCTTGAAGTGCGCCATATTCTCAGCAATATACCCGGGATCGAGTTTCACACCTTTTCCGGCGCTGACGTCGTGCGGCACCCGCTTGTCTTGAAAATCATCGAGGCCTACGAACATTTCAAAAACCCGATGGCCCCGACTTCCGCCAGTTGAACGCCGGCGCGCTCCATGTCTTTTATTAACAACCTGAAACTCCTCCGCGGCGGCCTGCTGTCCCCGCGCCGCGTCCGCAAGACCGCCGAGGTCTCGGCTGCGCTCGAGTTTTTGGAAAAAAACCGCGCCATCGCCGCGCTCGTCTTCATCGCCACCGTCGCCGCCATCGTGCTCATCAGCTCGGTCGGCGTCAGCACCGCCGACCTGCCCGTGCTGCCCAACCAGCTGGCCGCCGTGCGCATCATTGCCAGCACGCCCTTTAGCTACACGAGCGTGGAGAAGACCCGCGCCGCCCGCGAACAGTTCCGCAGCCAGGTACCGCCGGTTTACAAACTCGATTTCTCCCCACTGCAGCAGTTCGAGAAAAACCTGCGTGAGCTCACCGCCCAGCTCGAAAAACTCGAGCATGACTACCCCAACCCGGCCCAGCGCGATGCCCGCCAGAAAGCCCTGGGGAAAATCGTGGACGACTTCAACGCCGGCGGCCTCTACCGCACCAGCGTGGATGACGTCGCCCTGCTCCTTTCCCTTGGCGACGCCAAGGCGCGCTTCAGCATCATTGAAAATGGCCCTGCCACCCTGCACGAGATTTACGACGAGGGCGTGCACGACAGCAGGCTGGCCAGCGCGCAACCTGGCGCCATCACCGTGTTCCAGATCATCAAGGGCAACGGTGAAATCGCCCAGCGCCCCGTGCAATCGCTCGACGAAGCGCTCACCTTCCTGCGCATCAACCTTGCCGCCGAGGGCATCAGCCGCGAGACCACGCTCGCCCTTTTCCGCATTTTTGAAAATGGCGTCACGCCCAATCTGGTTTACGATCCGGTCGCCACCGGGCAACTCCAGGATGATGCGCTCAAATCCCTCAAGCCGGTCGTTGTCTCCGTCGTGCGCGGCCAGACCATCATCGAACCGGGCCTGCGCGTCACCCCCGAGCAATATGAAATGCTCGTCGCCCAGCGCCGCTTCCTGCTCGACAGCGGCAACGTCGAGATGAACGAGGATCTGCAGCTCTTTGGCCGCGTGCTCCTCGTGCTCGCCATGGTCTGGGCCTCCGTCATCTACATTCGCATCGAGGACCGCGAAACGCTCCAGAGCAACGGCCGCCTCGCGCTCCTCGCGCTCGTCGTTATCATCAACCTCGCCCTCGTGCGCCTCACCTACTCGCTCAGCGGCCTGCCGTATTTCATCGAGCACGACACCACCGCCTCGATCCTGCCCTACACGGTGCCGACCGCATTCGCACCCATCATTGTCGCCATCCTCATCGACGCCGGCTCCGGCATCTTCATGGCGCTGCTCGTCTCGATTTTTGCGAGCGTCATCTACGGCAATCGCCTCGACCTGCTCGTGCTCACCTTCCTCGCTTCGTTGGTGGCCATTTTTTCGTGCCGCGGGCTGCGCAAACGCAGCCGCGTGGTGCGCGCCGCCGTCCTCGGCGGCCTCGTCGTCGCCGTCTTCGCCCTGCTCATCGGCGTGGTGGACCAGCTGCGCCCCCTGGCCGTGCTGGAACAGATGGCGGCCGGCCTCGGCACCGGGCTCTTCACCGGCGTCGCGATCGTCGGCTTGCTGCCGGTGCTCGAAGGCCTCTTCAAACGGACCACCGACATCACGCTGCTCGAGCTGAGCGACTTCAACCACCCGCTTCTCCGTCTCCTGCAAATGGAGGCTCCCGGCACCTATCACCACTCGCTCATCGTCGCGCAACTGGCAGAAAATGCGACCAACGCCGTCGCCGCCAACCCGCTCCTCGCCCGCGTCTGCGCGCAATTTCACGACATCGGAAAAATCGGCAAGCCCGAGTATTTTTCTGAAAACCAGCGCAATGGCTTCAATCCGCACGAAACCAACAACCCCTCGCTCTCCGCGCTCATCATCAAAAGTCATGTCAAGGATGGCGTGGACCTGGCGCTCAAACACAAGCTGCCCAAGCCGGTCATTGACGTCATCCAGCAGCATCATGGCACCACGCTCCTGCGTTATTTTTTTGAGCGCGCCAAACACGAGACGCGGGCCCCCTTCGGCAGTGTCACCCCCTTTTCATCCCAAGAAAAAGCCCACGCGCCGCGCCGCGGGGACACAATCTATCCCATTTCCTCCAAGGTTTCCGAAGTCACCTACCGCTACGACGGCCCCAAGCCCCAGTTCAAGGAAAGCGCCATCATCATGCTCGCCGACGGCGTCGAGGCCGCCTCACGCTCGCTGCGCAAAGTGACGCCCCAGCACCTCGCCGAACTCATCGAGCAAATCTTCCGCGAACGCGTCGCCGATGGCCAGCTCGACGAGGCTCCGCTCACCTTCGAGGAAATCACCAAGATCAAAAGCAGCTTCAATTTCACGATGCTCAACATGCTGCACTCGCGCGTCGCCTATCCACCCGGCGAGGGCAAGACCGAGGCCAGAAGCCAGACCTCATAGGAGAGGTAGTCTGAGCCGCTCTCGTTGGCGATTTCTTCATCGTACTCGTTCCTCGTTCTCGTAATCGTTCTCCAAGAGATCGAGAATGAGAACGAGAAAGATTAAGAGAACGATGGGGCCAACCGTACAACGGCTCGTCACCCTTCACAACGGCCATCCCCGGCTGCGCCCCGACCGCCGTGCGGCCGCCGCGCTCATTCACACCCTCGATGCCCACGCTGGAAAATTTCTCGGCGGCTGCCCGCCCGGCGAACTCTCCCTCGCGTTCCTCACCGATGCCGGCCTGGCCCGGCTCCATGCCGACTTTCTCGCCGATCCGGGCGTCACCGATGTCATCACCTTCCCCGGCGACCCGGCCCACGGTCTCGCCGGGGAAATCTGCGTCTCCGCCGATGCCGCGGCGCGACAAACCTGCCCTGAGCGGAGTCGAAGGGCCTCAAAAAGCAATTTCAGCGACGAGCTCACGCTCTACCTTGTGCACGGCTGGCTGCATCTCGCCGGTTATGACGACCTCGCGCCCCGGGCAAAACGGAAAATGCGTGCCGCCGAAGCCCGCGCGCTGAAATTGCTTCGCGCGGCCGGCTGCCGGCCGCGCTTCCGGTTCGTCAAATAATTTTGCCTCCACGCGCTTTTGCCGAATACTTCAATTCTGATGCGCCCAAGCCGTCTCACTTCGCTCCGCAATGCCTTTTTCTCCGGCCTGTTTCTGATTGCGCCGCTCGCGGCGACTTGGATCGTTTTTTCCTGGCTCGTCAGCCAGATCGGCGGCACCTTCCGCCCGTATTTTTTCTACTTTGTGCCCACCAGCCGTCTCGACGGCCTCTGGAACATCCTGGCCGCCATCATCGTCATCGGACTTATTACCGCGATTGGCTATGCGTCGCGTTACGTTTTCGGCAAATATTTCGGCACGGTGGCCGAACGCTTCGTGCAAAGCATCCCCGGTGTCGGCGCAGTCTATCATTCGGTCAAGGAAATCGTCGACACCTTCAATGCCAAGGATCGCCACGGCTTCAGCAAGGTCGTGCTGGTCGAGTTTCCCCGCAAAGGCGCCTACACCATTGGCTTTCTCACCAGTGAATCCCGAGGTGAAATCCAGGCCAAAACCTCGGAAACCCTCGTCAGTGTCTTCGTTCCCACCACGCCCAATCCCACCGGCGGATATATTATCTTTGTGCCGCGGCATGAACTCGTCGAACTCGAGATGTCCGCCGGCGACGCCATGAAACTGATCATCTCCGGCGGCAGCGTCATCCCGTCGTGGCCGTTGGGAAAGACTGAAGAACTGAAAGGCTGAACGACGAAAGTATCAAGTACCAGGTAGCAAGTAATTAGAGTCCTATAAGCTTATCTTGGTACTTGATACCTGATACTTGGTACTTTGATTTTTTCAACCCTTTCTGATGCCCGGCCCCACGCTCCAGACCGATGCGCTCGTTCTGCTGAAACAGCCCCCGGCCG
>DASYOA010000368.1:0-5373 GCA_036008265.1 Opitutaceae bacterium | reverse complement strand
ACGATCTCCTCAAGCTCGCCGTCGAAAGCGGTGCGAGTGACATCATTATCAAATCCAACAAGCCGGGCTACGTCCGCTTGGGCGGACGGCTGAAGCCGGTGGACATGGATCCCTTCACGGGTGCGGAAGTGCAAGAGTTCGTCGATGAAAAGGTTCCGCGCATTTTCAAGCAGCAGTGGGAAAATGACGGCCAGATCGACTTTGCCTACACTGCGGACGGGGTCGGGCGTTTTCGCGTCAATGCCTTTCAGCAGCGCGGCACCACCAGCATTGTTTTCCGCCATGTGAAAAGCCGGGTGCCGACCTTTGCCGAACTCAACCTCGTGGCCGATCCGTTGATCAATTTTTGCAAAGCGAAGGACGGTGTCCTTCTGGTCTGTGGTGCCACCGGCTCGGGCAAAAGCTCGAGCATGGCGGCGATGCTGGGCTGGATAAACCAGAACCTCGACCGCCATATCGTCACGATCGAAGATCCCATTGAATTTACCTTTCAAGACGACAAGTCCATTTTCAACCAACGCGAAATCGGCCTGGATGTGCCTGACTTCGCCATGGCGATCAAATCCGTGCTCCGCCAGAATCCCGACATCATCCTCATCGGTGAGATGCGCGACCGCGTGACCTTTGAGACGGCCCTCGCCGCGGCGGAGACCGGCCACCTTGTCATCTCGACGATGCACGCGGGCACCGTGCAACAAGCCATCACGCGCCTTTTTGAATTTTTCCAACCCGAACAACAGCTTCAGGCGCGTCGCCAGATCGCCGGCACGCTTCGGGGTATCTTCTGCCAGAAACTGATTCCCTCCCTTGAGGGCGGGGGCCGGATGCCTGCATTGGAAGTTTTGCAGGCGGATTCCGTGGTGCGCGGCCTTATTCTCGACGGCCAGTTTGATAAAATCCAAGGCATGCTCGATTCCGGCGCCGACGCCGAGAATCTCTCCTTCAACAAGGACCTTTATCGCCTCATCAAAGCCGGCAAAATCAGCAAGGTCGATGGCCTCAAATTTTCACCCAATCCGCAGGCCCTCGAAATGAATCTCAAGGGCATTTTCCTTAACATGGGATAGGCGGGAGTCGGGCCTCAGAAGGCCAAGTATCAAGTAACAGGTGTCAAGTATCAGGAATTTGCGCGCAGCGCGTTCTTGTCACTTGATACCTGTTACTTGATACTTTTTAGAGCTTGGGTTTTTCGCGTTCGGGCGATTAAAAGAGTCCTTTACACATGGCACTCGCACTTCTTTTCGCCGGACAAGGCGCCCAAAAAATCGGCATGGGTCGCACGCTTTGCGAACAATCACCCGCTGCGCGCGCGCTTTATGATGAGGCTAACACCGTGCTTGGCTGGGACTTGTCAAAGGTCAGCTTTGAGGGCCCGGAAGCCGATCTCGCGCAGACCAAGGTCTGCCAGCCGGCCCTTTATGTCCACGGCCTCGCGCTGCTCGCGGCGCTGCGCGAACAGGGCAAGGTGCCGGCCGGCGAGCCCCGTTTCGCGCTGGGCCTGTCCCTGGGTGAAGTGACGGCGCTTACCGCCGCCGGCGTCTTCGACTTTGTCACCGGCTTGCGCATTGTGGCCGAGCGCGGTCGGCTCATGCAGCTCGCGTGCGAGCAGACGAGCGGCGGGATGGCCGCGATCCTCGGCGAGGAACGCGCAAAAGTTTATGAGCTTTGCCGCGAGTTTGACATTGAGGCGGCCAATTTCAACAGCCCTGGCCAGATCATCATCTCGGGAGAAAAAACCAAAATCGCCGCCGCCGTCGCCGCGGCCAAGGATCGCGGCGTCAAAAAAATCATGCCGCTCAATGTCGCCGGCGCCTACCACAGCCGCCTGATGGAGCCCGCCCGCGCGGCCTTCGCGGCGTATCTGGAAAAAATTTCCTTTGCCGCGCCCCGCTTCACCGTTTTCACCAACACCACCGGCCAGGCCGTCGCGTCGCCGGATGACATTCGCGCCGCGCTCGTGAAACAGGTCGTGTCCTCCGTGCTCTGGGAAGATTGCATGCGCAGCGCCGTCGCGGCGGGAGCGACCAGCTTTTGGGAGCTCGGTCCCGGTGGCGTGCTGGCCGGCCTGGCGCGGCGCACGGAAAAAACGTGGATCGTGAAAAGTTTCAGCGAGTTTGCCGATTTGGCCGCCGCCTGATTGAGTTCTAAGCTATCGCCGCATGGACGTCCCGCACATACGAAATTTTTGCATCATTGCCCACGTTGACCACGGCAAGACCACGCTCTCCGACCGGCTGCTCGAATTCACCAACACCGTCACGCAACGCGTGCTCACCGCACAGCATCTCGACGCGATGGACCTGGAAAAGGAACGCGGCATCACGATCAAGAGCCATCCGGTGACGATGCGCTACACGGCCAAGGACGGCCAGGAATACAAACTCAACCTCATGGACACACCCGGCCATGTGGATTTCTCCTACGAGGTTTCACGCAGCCTGGCCGCGTGTGAAGGCGCGGTGCTGCTGGTGGACGCGGCCCAGGGCGTGGAGGCGCAAACCGTGGCCAACGCGCACCTCGCATTTTCGCAAAACCTCAAGGTCATCCCGGTCATCAACAAGATCGACCTGCCCAGCGCCAATCTCGAGCTCTGCCTTCGCCAGCTCGAGGACATCCTCTCCATTCCGGCTGACGAGGCGATCCTCGCCAGCGGCAAGTCCGGCATCGGCATCACCGATATCCTCGAGGCCGTCGTGCATCGCATTCCACCACCGCGCTGGTCGGATTACCCGGCGACGCGCGCGCTCGTGTTCGATTCGCTCTACGATTCCTACCGCGGCGTCATTGCCTATGTGCGCGTGTTTTCCGGCACCCTGCGCGCGGGCGAGCAGATGATGCTGATGAGCTCCGGCCTGAAATCCGAGATCAAGGAAGTTGGCTTTTTTCATCCGAAAATGGAATCCACCGCCGTGATGACGGCCGGCGATGTCGGCTACATCATTGCTACCATCAAGGATCCGTCGGAAGTGAAGACCGGTGACACCATCACGCAGGGGCACAAGCCGGCCACTGAAATGTTGCCCGGCTACAAGGAAGTCCGCCCGATGGTGTTTTGCGGCCTTTATCCGGTCGATACCTCCGACTACGAGAAGCTCAAGGCCGCGCTGGGCCGCCTGCAGCTGAACGATGCGGCGTTTGTCTACGCCTCGGAAAGCTCGCTCGCGCTCGGCTTCGGTTTCCGCTGCGGTTTCCTCGGCCTGCTCCACATGGAAATCATCCAGGAACGCATCCGTCGCGAACACGACGTGGACATCATCTCGACTTACCCGAGCGTCGTTTACCACGTTATCAAGCAGGGTGGGGCGCTCATGGAAGTGGACAACCCGGTCAACCTGCCCGATCCCGGGACGATCCTTGAAATCCAGGAGCCGACGATCAAGGCATCCATTCACATTCCCAACGACGCGATGGGCGACATCCTCGCGCTCATCATGGAAAAACGCGGCGTGCTCGACCACACCGACACGCTCGACACCACGCGCGTGATGCTGACCTGCCTGCTGCCGCTCAACGAAATCCTGGTCGATTTCAACGACCGGCTGAAGAGCATCACGCACGGTTACGGCTCGATGGACTACGAGCTGGGCGAATACCGCACGTCCAACCTCGTGAAGATGGAAATCCTCATCAACAGCGACCCGGTGGATGCGTTCGCGACCATCGTGCATCAGGACAAGGCCGAGCAAAAAGGCCGCGCGCTTTGCGAAAAACTGGCCGAGATCATTCCCCCGCAAATGTTCAAGGTGGCCATCCAGGCCGCCATCGGCGGCAAGATCATCGCCCGCGACAACGTGAAGGAAATGCGCAAGGACGTCACCGCGAAGTGCTACGGCGGCGACATCAGCCGCAAACGCAAACTCCTCGACAAGCAGAAGGAAGGCAAAAAGAAGATGAAACAATTTGGTCGTGTCTCGATCCCATCCGATGCCTTTATCAGGGTGCTTAAAAACGAATGACGCTGGCGCGAACGTTCAACTTTCAACGTCCAAGTCCGGACGGTGATTGGGAAACCGTTGAATGTTGAATGTTGAAAGTTGAACGTTGAATGTTGAATGTTGAATGTTGAAAACCATGTTCGGATTCTTCACCTCCCAGGAAAAAAAGATACGGGCCAGCGCCACGCAATGGCTCGAGCTGGCTGAAAAGATTTTCCATTATCGTCGCGACCAGCTCACCGCCGCCGAGTCGGCCGAGCTGCAAAAACGCACCGAGGACCTTCGGGGCAAAATCAGCCATCGCACCGAGGCGGAAAAACTCAAGCTCAGCGTCGAGGCCCTGGAGCCCGTGCTGCTCCGCACCGGCGGCAAAATTTATCCCAAGAGCGAGCTGACGGAGTGGGTGGAGTTTTTTCTCATCGCCGGCATCGTGCTCATCGGCATCCGCACGTATTTTGTTTCGCCGTTCCAGATTCCCACCAATTCGATGTGGCCGAGCTATTATGGCATGACGGACCAGGTTTACCACACGCCGTCGGAGAATCCCGGACTATTCGGGAAAGCCTTTAATTTTCTCACCCTCGGCGCGGTGCATCACGACGTCATCGCGCCACAGTCGGGCGAGGTGGCGATGGATTTCTCCGGTTCGGTCCCGTTGTTCACGAAAAAAAGCGGCCGCAAGTGGCTGGTTGTGCCCGCTAATTTGATGGAATATACCTTTTACGTGAACGGGACTCCCGTAACGGTTGATGTCCCCGAGGATTTCGATTTTCGGAGAACCATTATTGATGCCTTTTTTAACGGTGACGAAGGGGCGTTTTTGCAACGACTGCAAAACGAAAGCGACCATGCCGAACAGGTGATCGACCAGATCGACCCGGATCATGCGGTGCGCGGACTGCGCATCAACCTCGGCCAGACCGTGCAGGCGGGCGGACAGGTGTTGTCGTTCGACGTTTTAGCTGGCGACATGCTCTTTGTGGACCGCTTCAGCTATCATTTTGTGCGGCCCAAGGTCGGCAGCGGCTTCGTGTTTCGCACCGACCTGATCGCCGGACTGCAAGACGGTACCGTCGAAGCCGACACCTATTTTATCAAGCGGCTGGTCGGGGTGCCGGGCGACACGCTCGAAATTCGGGAGCCTGTGCTTTATCGCAACGGGCAGCCCATTACCGGCGCGGCATCGTTTGACAAAGAGTTCAAGCAGATCGACGGCTATTCTGGCTATCGCAATCGGGCGCCGGGCAATTTCGACCAAATTTATCTCACCAAGCCGGGGGATACGGTGACCGTGCCGGCAGGCAATTATTTTGCGTGCGGCGACAATTCGGCGAACAGCAAGGACAGCCGCTACTGGGGCTTCGTTCCGGCTGCTGCCGTGGTCGGCCGGCCGCTGTTCGTGTATTATCCCTTCACGCGCCGCTGGGGCCCACCGAAT
>DASYOA010000367.1:0-10280 GCA_036008265.1 Opitutaceae bacterium | reverse complement strand
CATGGCGAAGATGAGGCCTGGAAAACACTCGGCGATTTTCCCGAGTTTTCCCCCGATGCCGCGGTCCCTCCGCCTCCGCTGCCAGACGAGGCCGCAATCTTGCCCGGGCCCGTCGGCCCCAGGGCCCTGGTCAACGATTTGCTGGCCCACGCACCGAAGCTCAACGTCGGTGTCTGCCTCAGCCGTGGATGGGATTTATGGCTGGACCATTTCGGCCGCTTCCTGCTGGCCTACCTGGTTTTTATTCCCATCAGCGTGGCCTTGTCGTTCGTGCAGATCAACTCGCTGCCCATTGCCACGATGCTTTTTGGCGGCGTGTTTACCGCCGGCATGTATCGTTATACGCTCAAGCTTTTGCACGGCGAGCCCACGACCCTCACCGACCTCTTCTCCGGCTTCAGCGAAGCACCGGGCGCGCTCATTTTGGCGGGCCTGGCCATCGCGTTTTTCATCATGACCTTTGCCTATCTCATCGCGGCCGGATTCCTTTTCTGCATCGTGCCGGTCCTCTATTTCGGAATCGCGTGGACCTTCACTTATCCGCTGATCCTTGAAAAAAAGCTGCCGTTTGTACCCGCGATGGAGGTGAGCCGCCGGGTGATCACGCGCAACTGGTGGCGGATGCTCCTGCTCATGCTCGCCGCCGGGCTGCTTTCACTGATGGGCATCACCGCCCTTTTCATCGGCATAGTCCTGACGCTGCCCATCAGCCTGTGCGTGCTGGCCTGTGCCTACGACAGCCTGTTCAACCCCAAAAAAAGTTTCCCGGTGCAACCTGCGGCGCCTTGAAGGCGTCTCATGGGCCATGAACCCAACTTCCGCTTTTGCTAAATCGAAAAAAAATCTCCTCCGGCCAGTTGGCCTTGCGCTCGGCCTGAGCCTGCTCGCCGGTTGCGTCGTTGAACGCCCTGCCCGCCGGGTTTATGTGGAACCCGCGCCACCCCCGAGCGAAGTGGTCGTCGTGCGCGAAGCGCCGCCGCCGCCGCGCGAGGAATACATCCCGTTGCGGCCGGGTCCGCGTTATGTTTGGTGCCATGGTCATTGGCGTTACAACGGCAATGCCTATTACTGGGTGCCGGGTCATTGGGAATTGCCGCCGGAGGGACACGTTGAGTGGATCGCGCCGCGGTGGGAAGTCCGCGGTGGCGGCTACTTCTTCATCGAGGGTCGGTGGCGCTGAGTCGGACATTCTGTTGTCGCCGGGGTCGTTGACCCCGGACCGGCCTCAACGAGGCCGGCTACATCTGGCATGATCGGTCCTCACCGCCCGCCCTCCTGCAATTTTTTCAAACGCGCTGACAGCGCCGGGACGTCGACCACGGGCGACGAACAGGCGCCGTTTGTACAAATAAACGCCGTGGCGCGGGAAAGCTCGGGATAAATGTCTTCGCCGCGCGGCGCCGGGCCTTCGCGACGATCCCACCATTCGATCAGTTTGTAGGAGTCGGACGCGCGCAGCGCGGCCGAGAAAAGTTGCTGGGCGGCAGGATCGTCTTTGTGACCGATCACGGCGATATGCAGCGGATCGGTGGAAAATTCGTGCTCCGCCAGCAGCAGGCCGCCGATGGCGAAACCGCGCGCGCGCACCACTTCCGGCGCCACCAGCCAGCGCAGCGCGTCCGAGGCCATCGCCCGATACGCGGAATCTCCGGTCGAACGGGCCAGCAGATTCGCAAAACGCGCGAGCGCCACATTTTCATCAAACTCCGGTTGGGGCACGGGCCGCACGCCGTTGGTCAGGTCGGCCGTGGCCCAACCCGCCGGCGCGGCGCGAAAATGGGCGGCGATGAAATCCGCCGCCGCCCGCGCTTGCGCCAGCCATACCCGGTCCCCGGTCACGGCGTAGAGCTGCAAAAAGGCCCGGCCCATGGCGAGCGTGTCACCAAGATAAGGCCCGGCCGGGTCGTGTTCGTCGTGGCTGAATCCTCCGCCGGCCAGCGCACGATGAGCGAGAATCCATTGCGAAGCGGTTTCGGCTTCGCGCAAAAAGCCCTCTTCGCCCGTCGCCGCATACATCTCCGCCAGCGCCCGGATGACCCAGCCGTTTTCGCGCGCATAGATGTGCGGATCGACGCGCGGGATTCCGCGCGCGCGCCGGCCGGCATCGTCGAGCGCAAAATAATCGGCCGCGTGCTGGCCGTCCACGAGGTCTGCATCCTGGCTGGTGTAAACCACGCCGTCCGGGCTGGTGAGAAACGCGCGGAGATAACGATGGATGTCGCGGGCTGATTGCAGGTCGGCGGGCTGGCCCCAGCGGACATAAGCCTGCGCGTAGATGCGCATGTCCTCCGCCTGCATCTGGATGATTTTCTCGAAGTGGGGATGGTCCCAGTCGCCCTCCGTCGAATATTGGTAAACGCCGCCCCATGCGGGATCGATGAGCTTGCGTTGCAGGACGAGCATCTCGCGCGCGATGGCGGCAAGTCGCGCATCGCCCGCGCCGGCCTGCTGCATGGCGTATTCGACATTATCCCAGTCGAGATATTTGTGCGACGAGCCCCAGCCGCCGAGTTTGGTGTCGTAGCCGTCGAGCAGGCGCGCGCGCCAAGCCGCGAGCTTTTCGGCGGGGACCGTCGCATTGTCCGCCACGCTCGGCTTCGCGGCGGATCGCACCGAGGGACCGGGCGTCGTATCGTCAATGATCGCCTGCAACATGGAGCTCATGTCGTCCGGCGGAATGAAGCCGCGGCGCTTCACGATTTCGCTGCCATCGGCGGCGAAAACGATCGTCGCGGGCCAGCCGTAATCCTCGTAGCGGCTCGCGAGGTCGGGCCGTGAGTCCTGGTCCACCCGCACCGTGACGAATCGCTTGTTCAGCAAGGCGATCAACTGCGGGTTGTGATAACTTTCCGCGTCCATCACGTGACACCAGTGGCACCACACCGCCTCGAGATCGAGCAGCACGAATTTGTGCTCGCGGGCGGCTTGCGCAAAAGCCGCGTCCGACCACGGCTGCCAGACCACAGCAGGATTATCCGCCCGGGCCGACGGGAGGGAAAGGGCGAGAATTCCAACGAAAAACAGGCGGCGTAACATCAACTGATTCTACGAGCCGGAGCCCGAGCCGGACGCACCGGATTTTTTGCCGCAGCATTTTTCGAGCAGGTAATCGAGCGAGATTTTGCCGGGGCCAAACGCCAGGATAAGGAGACTCGTCACCAGGAAAGGAAAAGCCGAGTCGTTGATAAAATCGTCGGGATTCTTGAAGTGAAGCAATTCCTTGATGGCGGCATGGCTAGCCGTAAGGTAAGCCACGCAGAAGTTGAAAAACAACGGGATCGAGATGAGGCGCGAGAACAGGCCAACCATCAGCAGGATGCCGCCGACCAATTCGGTTGTGCCGGAGAGGTAGACATTGGCGGTGGGAAAAGGGATGTGCAGGCTTTGGAAAAACTCGGCGGTCTTTCCGACGTTCGTGAGGTGTCCCCACCCTGATTCGGCCAGCTGGAAGCCCCACGCCAGGCGGATGAGAAGGAGAACCGGCGACTGCAGGCATGGACCAATTTTGGCGGGGAACGTGCATATTTTTTTCATGTAATTTTTTCTAATTTTCAGATTTCTTTGGCGTTTGGGCCCTGGCGTTTGTGATTTGCGCGTGTCAACGCGCTCAGCCTGGCCGGCAGAACCAGCCGAGCTCGACCCAGTTTTTGAACCAAGCTTGGAGGTTCTCCGGCGCGACGCCGCGCACGTGGGCGACGGCCTGCGCGATCGTCCGGCCGGCGCGGAGCGCGCGCAGGATGCGGTAGGCGGCGGGTTCGAGGCGCTTGTAGTAGATCATGTTGTCGTGCCGGTGGACGGCGACGTAAACGCGCCCGCGTTTGGGCAACGGCGCGCGACGGAGCTTCGCGGCGCGCGGCGCGGCCACGGGCGTATTACTGGCGTCGCCGCTGAGCTCGCCTTCTTTTTTCACCGCCATGACAAAATCATGCGCCGGGTAGTCGAGCGCGAGCAGGGAAAGATAGGGCTGCAGGCCGAGGCGCAGGCGCGTGGGCGGACGGTCGGCGATGTCATCGGCCGTCAGCGCGGGCCGGCTCGGGCCGTCGAAGGCCACGGTCTGCGCCCATTCGAAGCGCACCACGTCGCGGGCGAGCGCGGTGTGCGGCGCGGTCAGCCGGGGTTCCAACCGGATGAATTTTTCGAGACGGCTGCAGAGGTTGCGCATCGTAAACGAGCGCGAGGGATATTTCGTGAGGTAGGCCTCGCCCAGGCGCATGAATTTTTTTTCGCCGAGCACCGCGCGCAGGCCGGGGCAGTCGTCGTAAAAGGAATCGAGCAGCCGGAACCAGTAGCAGCGCGCGTAAATTTGGAGCCGCTCAAAGGAGGTGAGACGGTCGTTCGGCTTGATGAAGCTCGCGGCCACCGCCTCCATCGTGCGCCCGTCGGTCCAACGGCCCTGCAGGCGGTTGGTGCGCGTGAGCGGGCGCACGAGCGTGGCCGTCATCAGGCGCTGGAGCGACTTTAGGTCGCGCGTGGTGCGCTGGCGCGCCGGGAGTTTCATCGGGAGGAGGCAGCCGGGGCCGGTTTTTTTGCGGCGCGCGCACCGTCGATGAACTCATTGGCCTTGAGCGCCTCGTCGTGCACTTCCTGGAAGGAGGGAATCTTGTCGTCCCACTCGAGCAGCGTGGCGGTCACGCCACTCAGGCGCACGGCGTGCGCGTAAAGTTTCCACACCGGATCGAGCACCGGGTGATCGTGCGTATCGAGGATGTATTTCTCGAACTTCGTGTGGCCGGCGACATGGATCTGGCCGACCCGGTCGGGCGGGACGCCATTGACGTAATCGTAGGGGTTGAAGCCATGGTTTTTCGAGGAGACGTAAATATTGTTCACGTCGAGGAGGATGCCGCAGTCGGCCAGTTCGACGACCTCGGAGAGGAATTCCCACTCGGTCATTTCGGAAACATGAAATTCGGCATAGCTGCTGACGTTCTCCACGCAGATCGGCACCTCGACATAGTCGCGCACCTGGCGGATTTTCTCGGCGGTGCGCTTCGCGGCGGCGAAAGTGTAGGGCATGGGCAGCAGGTCATGCGTGTAGGTGCCGTCCACGCTGCCCCAGCAAAGATGATCGGAAAGCCACGGGGTCTTGGTCCGCTTGACGAGGGTCTTTAATTTTTTGAGATGGGTGCGGTCAAGCGGGTCGGCCGAGCCAAAATACATCGAGACGCCGTGCTGCACGACACGATATTGTTCCAGGATGCGGTCGAGCACCTCGAGCGGCCGGCCACCATCGACCATGAAGTTTTCCGAAATGATCTCGAACCAGTCGACGACCGGTTTCTTTTCCAGGATGTGCCGGTAATGCGGCACGCGCAGGCCGATCCCGATGCCGTAATCGGTGAAGGCGTTGAAACGGTTGGCGGGCACGGAGAGAAAGGCTGAAGAACTGAAAAACGGAAGGGCTGAAAATCGCGCCAGTTGAGGCTAAACCGCGACCTGCAAACGTGCGGTCACCTGGCAGGTTGTTGAGAAGAAAACCGGGAGCAGGACACAGGGTCCGGCTCCCGGCGAAAATCATAGCCGACGGCAGACGCACCGTCAGCTAGGCCTATTATAATTTCAAGCGTGGCCGCCCTTGCAACCGCCGTGGCCCTTGCAAGAATTCTTGCCTTTGCAGCCGTTGTCGCCGGAAGAGCAGTTGCCCTGCCCTTTGCAGGCGTTCTGGCCCTTACAGGAAGACTGATGGGTGTCGGCTTTCACGATCGAGGTGCCAGGGTTGACGGAAGCATGCGCATTGAGGGCGAGGGTGCCCGAGTAAAGCCCGGCCACAGCGGCGCAGGCGAGGATCATTTTGGTGGATTTATTCATATCTTATCGGGTTGGTTTTGTTTGGTGCGCCGCCAGCGACATGCCGGATGCGGCCAACAAAGGGAATGTTTGCGAACAAAGGGGTAACGTGTGACGCAGCGATTTGGATGCAAGGCGCGGGGTTCGGGCCAAAGCAATTTTTGTGACAGGTCTCATAAATAGCACAGCGTTCATGCGAACGGCCATAAGAAAGCGGTGGGCCCATGCTTATTCCCGCAGTTGACGATTTTTTCAGCTGGCTTGTTAAATTACCCGATCCGTCAGCCCACCACCGCTTGTAAAAGCCGCTAAATTGGCCAAAAAATGCCGCACCAGCGCTTCGCCCTGGTCGTGGCGCCCACCCGCCGTGTGCGAGGTGATGTAACAATTGCGTGTCGTCCAAAGCGGATGCTCGGGCGGGAGCGGCTCCGGATCGGTCACATCGAGACAGGCCGCGCCCAGCCGGCCGCTCTGCAATGCCTCGAGCAGCGCGCGCTGGTCGACCGTCGTGCCACGGCCGACATTATAAAATTTTGCGCCGGGCTTGAACCAGCCCAGGCGGCGGGCGTTGACGTAGCCGCGCGTCGTTTCGTTGTCCGACAAAACGTTCACCACATGGTCGGCCAGCGGCAGCACGCGCGTGAGCTCCTCCTCGGCGATGATGCGGACGCCCGGTTCGCTGCGCGCCTGCCGCCGCACCGCATAAATCTGCATGCGAAATGGCGCGAGCAGCTCCGCCAGACGCCGGCCGATGGCGCCGAAACCGAGCATCAGCACCGTCTGCCCCGTGAGCAGCTGCGCGTCGCGGCGGCGCTCTCCATATTGCCAGGAGTGATCCGTCAACTGGTCGCGGTGCGACGGAAAAAGGTTGCGCCCGAGGGCCAGCATGAACGCGAGCGCGTGCTGCGCGCACGGCTCGGAAAAAACACTGGAGGCATTGGTGAAGGCCCCGCCGCGCGCCCGCACCGCCAGGCGGAAATCCTCGCGGTCGTAGCGGGTGTAGCCCGCGCTGATGACCTCGATCCATTTAAGCCGCGGGCAATGCACGCACTGTTCGGCATCGGGCTGGCCAAACGCTACGTCGGCCTCGGCTATCGTTGGGTCAGGCTTCCCCACCGCCAGCACATCGCTCAAGAGCGTGGGCGAAAAGATGAGCTGGTGGCCGCGCGTGCCCTCGCGCAGCATTTGCTCGGCCGCAGCGGGAAGTTTTACGTTGCACCAGATCGTCAGAGGCATGGGAGGAAAAAATCACAAACGCCGGGAGTTGATAATGACGAAGCCCGAATGACGAGTGACGAATAGTCTGACCATTCGGTATTCGTTATTCGGATTTCGTCATTGGATTCACTCCGTTTCATTGAACAGACACAATGAATGCACGGGCAACCTGGCATCGCGCAGGCGCTGCGAGCCGCCCAGTTCCGGCAGGTCGATGATCGCCGCCACGCCCATCACTTCGCCTTGCAGGGTCTTGAACAATTTTGCCGCCGCCAGCAGCGTACCGCCGGTGGCGATGAGGTCGTCCACGATCAACACGCGGTCACCGGGTTTGCACGCGTCGGCATGGATCTCGATCGTCGCCGTGCCATACTCGAGCGCGTAATCCTCGGACACGGTTTTGTAGGGCAGCTTGCCCTTTTTGCGCACGAGCACGATGGGCTTGCCCATTTTGTACGCGAGCGCGCCGCCGATGATAAAACCGCGCGCATCGACGGCCGCGATGAGGTCCACGCGGGACGACGCGCAGTTGGCCGCGAACGCATCAATCACGGCGCGGAAGGCCGCGGGATCGTGAAACAGCGTGGTGACGTCGCGAAAATTTACGCCGGCGATCGGCCAGCCGCGCACCGTGCGGATCCTTGACTTGAGAAAGGCTGAGAGCTCGGCGGCATTCATGGCAAACAAACAAATCGGCCGATTCCCATTGAGGAAAGAATATTCATGGGCAAATACGGCCGGCCTACTGGAAAGTCATTCCGCCCCGCGCCGACCGCCGTTCGCTCTCAGTTTCATGCTATTCTGGCAAGTCGTTGCCGACTATCTCACTCCGTTCGCCAACGCCGCCCTTTCCTTTCGCCATGAAAACCTCAATGGATCGCGACACGCACCATCAGGCCGTGCAACGCGCCTTGGCGTTGGGTCGGAGCAACGACCCTGATGCTCTGCCTGAGCTGGCACGCCTTCTCGCAATGCCCTCCGCCGAGGTACGCCGTCTCGCCGCGTCGGCGATTGGGAAAATTGCCGGATTCGGCGCCGATCCGGCTGCCGCCGTGCAAGCCTTGGCGCCGGCCGCCTTCCACGACCCGCACCCGCAGACTCAGCAATACGCATTGAAAGCTCTCAAGGTTTATGGCGCCACCGCGGAGCCATATCTTCACGACCTTGATGATATCGCCGGCCACGAACAGGTGCGGGATTACGTGCGCCGCGCAGCCCATTCGGCCGCCGAGGCCATCCGCGAGTCCGTGCGCTTGGCCGAGGCCAATGCCGTTCGTCGTTGCGGTCGATGCGGCCAGCCGGTTTCCACCGACGAGCACGCCCGCAGCCGGCAGGCGTTTCAACGCACCTTTTGCAATCGCTGCTTTGACGAAGTTTACCTCGAACGCCGCAACTTCGACACCAAAGTCGAGCTGAATAAAACGATCGTCGCGCGGGCCGGCACGCTTGTTCAGTCGGATGGCGAGCGCCTCATCGCCGACTGGCTGACCGCCTGCAACATCGCCTTTCGCTACGATGAGCGCTATCGTATTCTCTCCGGTCACGCAATCCGGCCCGACTTCTATCTACCCGAATTCGATGTCTATATCGAATATTGGGGCATGGACACCGCGGATTACAAAATCGGCATGCTCAAAAAACAGCAACTTTACCAACAGGAAAGCAAACGGCTCATCTCGATCTACCCTGCCGACAAACCCCACCTGGATTCCATGCTTCGGTCAAAGCTTGCCCTCTTCGGGCATCACCCTCGCGTTGGCGAGCGATAGCGAGTCAGCCCAGTAGAAAAGAATCAGTCACCGCGCGGCCGCGCGGCGCAGGGTTTCGGCTTGCGCGTTAAGATTGCCCAGCAATTCCGTGTGCTCGCGCGCCTCGCTGTCGTCCAGATGCACCAGCCCCGTGCCAAAGGGCGCCGCGTCGCCCACCGCATCGGCCCAGCGGTGCCAGGCATAGCCGACGAACGCGGGATGCGTGAACGCGCGCGACAACGCCGTGCGGCCCTTGCGCAACATCCGCTCGACGCTCGTCAGCCCGCGCGGCTCATGCGCCGCCGGCCGCTTCGTGAAAGCTTCGCCCGTCCACGCAAATTCGCCGACCAGGACCGGCATGCCGCCGGCGAGATGAAAATCGCCCAGCCGTTCGAACAACGTGTCGCGATAAATGCCGGCCGAAAGCACATCGACCGAGGGATGCACGCACTCGGCGAGCACCCCCGCGCCCGGCAGCCCGCCAAACCGGCAGCCGAGGATCAGGTGGTTCGGGTCGTGCCGCCGGATGGCGGCGGCGCTCACGGTAAAATAGCGGCGGGCAAACTCGCGCGAGAAATTTTCCTGGTCGCGCAAATAATGGGGTGCGAGCAGCACCGTTTCGGCCTGCGTGAGCTGGCGCAGCGTCTCCTTGTTCGGCAAGGCGACCTGCCAGGCGCGCGCCAGTGTCTCGAGGCTGCCGCCGCGCGCGGCGAGCGCGAATTCCCAGGCCGCGTGATAGGCCGCGCTGCTCGGCTCGAGGCTCAGGCAGATTTGCAGCAACGACAGCCGCGCTTTTTTTACACCCGCTTCCGTCAGCAATTTTTCCCCGCGCGCCGGGGCCCAGCCCAGTTCGTGGTCGGTAAAGTAGCCGATGAGCTCGCGCGACTCGCGCCACGGCGGGCACAGCCCGGCCGCCACGCGATCGCAGGTCTCGGGCCAGCGCGAATCGAAGACGTCGGGCAGCTTCGCGCCGAACGCATTGATTTCCGGGGCGAATTTGCGGAAGTCCAGGATTTCCACACCAGCCAGCCCATGGTCGAGAAACTCCGGCCCGGTCCATGGCCCGAGCGTGTTGACGTGCCATTTTTCCAGGCGCGCGCGCACGGCCTGCGCAAAAGCCTCCGATTCCTTGGCGCCGTAAAGTTTGTCCACCGTCGCCGCATACGGCCCGACCGGCACCGAGCGCCCGTCCCCGCGGCCGAAGCGGTTGACCGAGGCCACGCCCTTGCTCAAAAACGGCCGGTCGCGCGAATCGATGAGCCACCACTGGCCGCGGCGCGTCTGCCCGACGCGGAAAAAACCCGGTGTGCCGCGGAGCGTCTCCGGTTTGAAATCGGTAAGTGTGGTTGAAAGGGCGTCGCTGGGAAGCGCCATGCGCGCCAAGCTGACAAGCGAAACGCGGAAAGAAAAGCGTTCAGTTGCGTGATTATCTTCAGATTTGTTTTCCCGCGGATGGCGCGGATGCTCGCGGATCGACCAAATGCTGGAGGTATCCGCGTTTATCCGCGCCATCCACGGGAAAATAAA
>DASYOA010000366.1:0-3946 GCA_036008265.1 Opitutaceae bacterium | reverse complement strand
TATACTTTGTATCGTTTGCCCCGTCTCTTCAGCGACCGTGAGCGCCACACGGGCCGCCGCTCTTCCTACGCCGGCACCGATGTCTTCATCTCTATTGTTGACGCGGACATGGCGCCTTATCGCATCGACCTTCGCCAATTGGGCATCCGCGCCTATTGCACGAATCGGCACCTGCCCATTCAAATGGTCAAGGGTGTGGGCCGCACGGATTTCACCATGGAAACCAGCGCGCCCGTCAAGTCCATCCGCGCCATTTTGGGGCCCACGCCGCCCCGGCCCAGCATGGTTTTGGCGGGACAGGAGCCGGACCGCCCCCAGGTCGCTTCGGGGCGGTTTGCCTGGCGCCTAGTCAGCCATCTTTCCCTCAACTTGCTTTCTTTGTTGGACAACAACGCCGAATCCGGCGCCGAGTCTCTGCGCGAAATGCTCAGACTGTACGCCGACCCCGCCGACCGCCAGGCGCTCAAGCAAATTGATGGCATCCGAAGCGTCCGATACCGGCCCACCGTGCAGCGGGTGGAAATCCCGGGGCCTATTACTTTTGCGCGCGGACTTGAGATCACGCTGCTCTGTGACGAACTGGCCTTTGAGGGCCAGGGAGTCTTTGTGCTTGGCTCGGTCCTGGAGCAATTTTTCGCCAAATATGTTTCGCTTAACTCATTTACCGAAACCGTTATTACAACCCAGCAACGCAAGGAGATCATGCGATGGCCAGTGAGGATAGGCAAAAAGCAGATTCTTTGATCGCCGAGTTAGCCGCGAAGACCTTTGAGTACGACTTCTTCGCGGCCGGCCGGTTAATCCAATGCTGCTTTTCCGATCGGCCGCGGATCGGCTATTCGTGGTCGCCGACGCAGGACCCGGTGCGCTTTGGCCAAAGCCCGGCGCTCGATTTTGCACCCGCCACGCTGGAGGCCCTGCGTCCGCGCCGCCAATCGGGCCAGCCCTGGCTTTATAGCCGCCACTTCGGCCTCTTCGGCCCGAACGGCCCCTTGCCTCTTTGCCTGACCGAGTACGCTCACAGCCGCATCATCCAAAACGGCGATTCTACTTTTGCCGCGTTCTGCGACGTCTTCCATCATCGGCTTTCGTCCTTTTTCTTTCGCGCCTGGGCGGATGCCCAAAAGCACATTGATCTCGATCGCCCCGACGAACAGCGGTGGACGCATTTTGTCCGCTGCCTCCTTGGGTTGGGAATGGAGAGCATGGTCGAGCGTGACACTGTGCCCGACCGCGCCAAGCTTTTTTTCGCCGGCCGCCTGGTGCATCAGAACCGCAATGCGGAAGGCTTGGAATCAATCGTCCAGGATTTCTTCGGCATCCCCACCGAGGTTTGCTCTTTCGTGGGCCAATGGCTGAGACTGCCGCCCTCATCGCTCTGCCGGTTGGGAGCCTCGGCCAAGACCGGCGCTTTGGGCCGGACGCTAGTCGTCGGGTCCAGCTTCTGGACCTGCCAACTTCATTTCCGTCTGCGAATGGGCCCGATGAGTCTGGCGGATTACGAGCGTCTGCTGCCTTCGGGCAGTGCCTTTGGGCGTCTTAGCGACTGGGTTCGCCAGTACACCGGGGAACATTTTTCCTGGGACCTTAATCTCATACTTGACAAAGAGGAAGTGCCCCGGACGCAGCTTTCCAAAGCCGGTCGCCTGGGCTGGACTACCTGGCTCAAAACCCAACCATTCGAAAACCACGCCGATAACCTGGTCCTGGCGGCCTCAAACTGAAAATACCCATGGCTGAAATCAAACGATCCACCCTGTTCGGCAAGCTCAATCCGTTGGGCTATAAATCCATCGAATCCGCCACCATTTTCTGCAAGATGCGCGGCAATCCATACGTCGAAGTCGTGCATTGGATTCATCAACTCCTCCAAGTGCCGGATTCCGACTTATTGCGTATCATCAAACACTTCAACCTCGACAACTCGAGGGTCGCCTCCGACATCGTCGCCACGCTGGATCGCCTGCCTCGCGGCGCCACTGCCATCAGCGATTTCTCCCCGATGATCGAAGCCGCCCTGCAACAGGCTTACCTGTACTCCACGTTACTTTACGGCGAACCGCAGGTCCGCACCGGCCATCTTGTCGTGGCCTTCCTGCGCACCGAATCATTGCGCAATGTCTTTCTGGGCCTGTCACGGGAATTCTCCAAAATCAAAGGCGAACAACTCAGCGACGAGTTTGCCAAAATCGTCGCTGGTTCACCCGAGGATGCCATGCGCTCCAGCGACGGCTCCGGCATCTCCGCGGGCGCGGCTCCAGGCGAAGCCAGTGGCGCCCTGGCCCCGGCCGAAATGGGAAAACAGGAGGCCCTCAAGCGATTCACCACCGACTTGACCGAGAAGGCGCGCAAGGACGAAATCGATCCCATCGTTGGGCGCGACGAGGAAATCCGGCAGTGCGTGGACATTCTGATGCGCCGCCGCCAAAACAATCCGATCCTCACCGGTGAAGCCGGCGTCGGCAAGACAGCGGTGGTGGAGGGTTTCGTTCACCGCATCCTTGCAGGCGATGTGCCGCCTGCCCTGCGCGACGTCACGGTCCGCTCCCTGGACGTGGGTCTCCTCCAGGCGGGAGCGAGCATGAAAGGCGAATTCGAGCAACGCCTGCGCGGAGTCATCGACGAAATCCAGGCCTCTCCCAAACCGATCATTCTTTTTATTGACGAAGCCCATACGCTCATCGGCGCGGGCGGCGGCGGTGCGGCCGACGCGGCCAACCTCCTCAAACCTGCGCTGGCTCGGGGCACTTTGC
The DNA here is from genome assembly GCA_036008265.1 of Opitutaceae bacterium. Taxonomy (GTDB): domain Bacteria; phylum Verrucomicrobiota; class Verrucomicrobiia; order Opitutales; family Opitutaceae; genus DASRHD01. The sequence goes on along the minus strand of DASYOA010000366.1, from coordinate 1,193 downwards.
GCACCATCGCCGCCACCACTTGGGACGAATACAAGCGCCACATCGAAAAGGACCCCGCGTTGACGCGCCGTTTCCAGGTCGTCAAGGTGGAGGAACCGGCCGAGGAAAAATGCATTGTCATGATGCGCGCCGTGATGGGGCCGTTTGAAAAGCATCACAAAATCCAAGTGCTGGACGAGGCCGTGGACGCCGCTGTTCGATTGTCCCATCGCTACATCGCTGGGAGGCAGTTGCCGGACAAGGCCGTGAGTTTAATTGACACCGCCGCCGCTCGCGTGGGCGTGAGCCAGCATGCGGTTCCGCCCGAGGTGGATGATGGCCGCCGCCGCATCGCGGCCCTGCAAACGGAATTGGAAATCCTGAACCGGGAAACGGCCACGGGCCAGGATCACCAGCTTCGCCAGACCGAGATCAATGAGAAGCTGGCTTCGGAAAAGAGCGAGCTGGCTGGCTTGGAGAAACATTGGAACGAGGAAAAGGAATTGGTAGGCAAAATTCTGAGCCTTCGAGGCAAGCTTCAAGCGGGTGGAACAGGTGCCGACGCAGCTTCGCCGAAAGCCCCTGCCGCCACGCCCGCGGTTCCAGCGCCCGCTTCCAGCTCGGCGGCACCGGCGGCTCAAACTGGCAACGGCCAGCTCACATCCGAAGAGCGCACGAAAGTACTCGCGGAGTTGAAGGAAGTTCAGGCCAAACTCAAGGAGTTCCAAGGCGAGTCGCCACTCATTTTCCCCAGTGTGGATGCCAATGCCATCGCCAGCGTGGTGGCCGACTGGACCGGCATTCCTGTCGGTCGCATGGTCAAAAACGAGATCGAGCAAGTTCTTAAATTGGGCGATGTTTTGGAGCGCCGTGTCATTGGCCAGCGCCACGCGCTCGACACCATTGCCCGCCGCATCCAGACCAGTCGCGCCCGGCTGGACAATCCCAATCGCCCGGTGGGTGTCTTCATGCTGGTGGGCCCGAGCGGCACCGGGAAAACCGAGACTGCTCTGTCCCTGGCCGAAACCCTTTTCGGCGGCGAACAAAACCTGATTTCCATCAACATGAGCGAGTTCCAGGAGGCGCACACCGTCAGCACGCTCAAAGGCTCGCCTCCTGGCTACGTCGGCTATGGAGAAGGCGGAATCCTCACCGAGGCCGTGCGCCGCCACCCCTACAGTGTAGTGCTGCTGGATGAAGTGGAGAAAGCGCAC
>DASYOA010000365.1:0-3817 GCA_036008265.1 Opitutaceae bacterium | reverse complement strand
GATGGACGCCGACGGCCAGCATCCGGCCGGCCATATCGAGCCGTTTATGCAGGCTTCGCAAAAAAATCCCGGCGCGCTCATCGCCGGCGCACCCGTGTTCGGTCCCGACGCACCCGCGGCGCGCCTCCACGGCCGCAAACTCAGCGTTGCCCTGGTGCGCCTGGAAACCCTTGGCCCCGTCATCGCCGATCCGCTCTTCGGCTTTCGCGTTTATCCCGCCGCGCCCCTCGCCCGCGCGCTGCTCGCCACCTCGGCTGCCCGCGGTTACGACTTTGATCCGGAAATTGCCGTGCGCCTCGTCTGGGCCGGCGTGCCCGTCGTCAATCTCCCCGCGCCCTGCCGTTATTTCACGCGCGACCAGGGCGGTGTCTCCCACTTCCGCTACGTCCGCGACAATGCCAAAATGGTCTGGCTTCACGTCCGATTGCTCGCGCAACTGGTGGTGCGCTGGCCCGCCGTCCGCCGCGCCCGCCGCGCCGCCACCTAAATGACCCCTTTTCGCCAAAAGATTTTCGCCCGCGCTGCGCTCCTGGCCGCGGCCACGCTCGGCTTTATCTGGCTCGCGCACCTCGATTACTCAAAAAAAATCTCCACCGATGTGCTCGACCTCATCCCGACCGCCGAACGCGCGCCCGAACTTGCCCTCGTGCGCTCGCTCGCAGGCGAACGCACCGCTCGCATCGTGCTTTGCGCCGTGCGCGGCACGGGCGACCCGACCGCGGCCGCGCACACGTTTGTCGCCGCGCTGAAAAATTCACCGGCCATCGTCGATGCCGTCGCGCTCTCCGACCCCGCGATGCGCAACGCCCTCGGCAGTGCGCTCTTCGAGCAACGCCTCCAGCTGTTACTGCCCTCCTGGCTGGCCGCGCAGCATCGCACCTTCGCCGCCACCGGCCGTCCGCCGGGGGAATTCTCACCCTGGCTCGCCGAACACGCCGCGTCGTCGCTCGATCCGTTTCTCGCCCGGCCGGAAAGCGCCGCGTTTCAAGATTTGTTGCCGTCCGACCCGCTCCTGCTCGTGCCGGGATTCATTGCAAAAATCAAATTCCTGGCCGCGTCCGGCCCCTCCGCGTCCGGCCCCGCGCTCGTCTGGGTCGAAATCCGTGCCTCGCCGTTCAGCGAGGCCGGCCAGGCGCCCGTCTTCACCGCGCTCGCTGCCGCCCTCGCCGCCGTGCGCGTGCACGAGCCCGCGGCCACGCTCGCCTGGACCGGCATCAACCGGTTCGCGGCCGACAGTAAGAAGAAAATCGAGAGGGAAATCTCCACGCTCAACCTCCTTTCGCTCGCCGCCGTGCTGACCGTGGCCGCGTTGCTCGTCCGCCGCGCCTGGCGCCTGTTTAACCTTTTGCCCGTCGTGCTCCTGGCCATGCTCGGCGCGTGGTGCGCGACCACGCTCGCTTTCGCGCGCCTGCATATTCTCGTTTTTGTCGTTGGCTCGCTCCTCACCGGCATCGCCATCGACTACGGATTCTATATCTACATGCAGCCGCCCCTGCGTCCCGGCGAGCCTTACGCGGACAAACTCCGCCGCCTGCTTCGCCCGCTGCTCTCGAGCTGTTTCACCACCGTCGCCGGCTTCGCCATGCTGCTCTCATCCGACCTGCCGCTCATCCGCCAGCTCGGCGTCTTTGTCGGCGCCGGCCTGGTGAGCGCACTCGCCGCCGCGCTGCTCTACTTCGCGCAATATGACGGCCCGCACCTCGAGGCGCACGTGTTGCGGGCGTTGCGCCCGCGCGGTGCGAAGTGGCCCAGGCTGCTCCTGCTCGCTGCGTTTGCCATCGCCGTCGCCGGCCCGTGGCTCCTGCACTGGCGCGACGACATCCGCGAGCTCGAGATCTCCTCGCCCGCGCTGGCGCAAAACGACCGCGAGGTGCGCACCCTCTTCGGCGAATCAGACGATAGCACCGTCTATCTCACCCAGGGCGCCACGACCGCGGAGGCGCGCACCGCGCTGGAAAATTTTTTGGCCTGGCACGAAACAAACTTCCCCGGCGCGCCGGCCGCCAGCCTCGGCCTCGCCTTGCCGCTGGCTGGTGACTGGAACGCGTTGCCCGCCCGCCTGGGCGAATTGAAAAACTTCCCTGCCGACCTGCGCGATGCGCTTCACCGGGCCGGCTACGATCCCGCGCAATTCGCCCCGTTTTTTTCCGCGTGGGAAAATTTTCGCGCGCAGCCGCTGCCCAATTATGACGCGCTCGCCGCCGCGCTGGGTGCGCCACTGACCGGCCCGCTCAGCCTGCTCATGCACGCCGATGCGCACACCGGTTGGTTTCTCACCATCGCCCGCCACGCCGATACCGGCGCCGAGCCGCCCGCCACTCTCGCCACCACGAGCCTCAACCAGCTCCAATCGTTCAACCACCTTTTCACGCGCTACCGCAGCTCGGCGCTGCACCTGAGCCTGGCCGGCCTCGCGCTGGTCATCGCCGGGGTGTTCGCGACCTATGGCTGGCGGCGCGGGCTGCGCATCGCCCTCATCCCGGCCGGCTCGTGTTTTTTTGTGCTCGGCGCACTCGGCTTGTGCGGACAGACGCTCAACCTTTTCCACCTCCTCGGCGCGTTCCTCGGCGTTTGCATCGCGCATAACTACGCGATTTTTTCCGCCGACACGCACCGTGACACCCCGCCGCCATCCATCCGCCTCTCCGCGGCCAGTGCTCTCGCCTCGTTCGGCGTACTCGCCTTCAGCCACATCCCCGTGATATCCGCGCTCGGCCTGACCGTCGCGCTCATCGTCCTCACCGCGCTCATTGTCATCGAACTCGAGCCGCTCACGCGGCCCCGCCATGCCGACGACCCTGCTGAGTAAATGGCAAAAACTCGTGCGCGCCGCGCCGCAGGCCACCGCCGTGATCGAGGCGGCTGGCGAAAAAGTTTTTTCGCGCGCCGAAATCGCCGCCCGGGCCGAAGCCTGGCGCGCCGCCCGGACCGAAGCGCTCGCCGGCCAGCGTGTCAGCTTTGCGCTGCCCAACGGCGCGGCATGGTTCGAGGTGTTTCTCGGCTTGTTGCAAGCCGGTGCCGTGCCCGCGGCCATTGACGCGGCCGAGCCGCCGGCCGCGCAGCGCGAACTGGCCCGCGCCGTTGGCGCCACCTGGCTGTGGTCCGACGGCCGGATGGAAAAAATTTCCGAGCCGCGCCGGCCGCGCCGCCACGACCTCTGCCTGCTCAAAATCACCAGCGGCAGCTCCGGCGCCCCGCGCGCGCTGGCCTTCACCCACGCGCAGATGCTCGCCGACGGCCGCCAGGTTTGCCGCACCATGGGCATCGGTCCCGGCGACCTCAACCTCGCCGTGATACCGCTCGGCCACAGCTATGGCCTCGGCAACCTGGCCGTGCCGCTGCTGGCGCAGGGCACGCCGCTCGTCTGCGCGTCCGCGCCGATGCCGCACGCGCTCGCGGCCGATTGCGCGCGCTGGCAGCCCACGGTTTTCCCGGCCGTGCCCGCCCTGTTGCGCGCCCTGGCCGCGAGCGACATCGCCCCGGGCGCACTGGACAGCCTGCGGCTCGTCATCTCCGCCGGGGCGCCGCTGCCGGTGGAAACGGCGCTGGCGTTTTTTGAGAAGACCGGCCGCAGCCCGCGGGCTTTTTACGGCACGAGCGAAACCGGCGGCATCACCTTCGACCGCGGCGGCGAGGCCACGCGGCTCGGCCGCAGCGTGGGCCCGCCGCTGGCCGGGGTGCGGCTGCGCTTTGGCCGCGGGCAGCGTTTGGTGGTGGCGAGCGCGGCGGTGGCCGGCCGCGGATCCCATGCCCCGGCCGACAGCGCGGAGCTCAACGCGCAGGGCGAGCTCGTGCTGCTCGGCCGCGCCGGCCGCAT
>DASYOA010000364.1:0-4263 GCA_036008265.1 Opitutaceae bacterium | reverse complement strand
ACGTTCAAGCTCACCATCCTGCTCTTTGCCTCGGGCAGCAACGATCCGGCGGAAAGTTACACCGTCGATTATAACGGGTGAGGTTTTGCCGCGGGCGGCCCAGCCTCAAAGCCGCTGCATGGCCACCGCAATGTCGAGCTTGTCCGTGCGGGTTCCCTTGAACACCCCGCGCGTGGGCGTGCAATCGTGGTAGTCGCGGCCGCAGCCGATCTTCACGTGCCGCTCGCCGGCCACGCAGTTGTTCGTCGGGTCGAGCGGATGCCAGAAACCGCCGGGCAGATGTACCTCGGCCCACGCGTGGCTTTCGCTCGCGCCGATGAGCCGGGGCGTGCGACGCGCGTGCGCCACGCCGTTTTCCGCCGCCTGTCGCTGGGCTTCCGTCTCGATGTAGCCGGTGACGTAGCGCGCGGGAATCTCCGCTGAACGCAGCACGGCGATCATGATCTGGGCAAAATCCTGGCAGACGCCCGCGCGGGTCTTGAGCACGCTGGCGATGGGGGTTTCGATGGTGGTCGTGCCGGGCACATAGCGGAAATTTTCATGCAGCCAGGCGAGGAAACGCTGCAGGCTTTCGCCCAGCGCATCGCGCGGGCGGAAAAACTGCCGGGCCAGCGCCTGCACCGGCGCGGAAAGCGGAATGGCCGGCGAGGGCCGGAGAAACTCAAAGAGCTGCAGCCGTCCGGCATGATGGAGCTGGCGCGCGTCCGACACGTTGAAGTCGAGCGCGACCGCGGGCGGCTCGATGGGAAAGGTTTCCACCTCCGTGTGGCTTTCCAGCGTGAGATCCCGATGGCGCTGCACGACCGAGAAGGTCTCCACGGCATTGCCGAAGTAGTCGGTGTAGGCGTGGATGCTGCACGCCGGCGAGGTCGTGAGCCGGCGGGTGAGGAGCTTTTGTCGCTCGTCGCTCACCGGCGTGAGGCGCGCCTCCATGAACGACTCGCTGGCCGTGCCGGCGTAGCGATAGCGCGTGAGATGACGGATGCGGAAACGCATGGTATCGGAATACAAGGATCAAGTAACAGGGATCAAGTAACAAGACGGCCGACCACTCCTGCATCCTAACTCCTAATCCTGATACTTGATACCTGATACTTGGTACTTATTGACTGCAGGCTGCCTTCCGGCGATTTTTATCGTTCTGCCATGAACGCCGCTGCTTCCACGCCTTTTGATTCTGTCGATTCCGCGATCCAGGAGATCGCCGAAGGCCGGCTTGTGATCGTGACCGACGACGAAAGCCGGGAAAACGAGGGCGATCTCATCATGGCCGCCGCCAAGGTCACGCCGGAAAAGGTCAACATGATGATCCGCTACGGCAGCGGCATTGTCTGCGTGCCGACGGTCGAGCCACAGCTCCGCCGGCTGGGCCTTGGGCCGATGGTTGCGCAGAACCGCGAATCCAAGCGCACCGATTTTACCGTGAGCGTCGACGCCGCCGAAGGCATCACCACCGGCATCAGCGCCTCCGACCGCACGCAGACCATCCGCATCCTGGCCGACCCGCAGGCGCGGCCCGAGCAGCTTGTGCAGCCCGGCCATGTGTTCCCGCTGCGGTCGCGGCCCGGCGGCGTGCTCGAGCGCGCCGGCCACACGGAGGCCGCGGTGGATCTGGCGATCCTTGCCGGCCTGCAACCGGGCGGCGTGCTCTGCGAACTCGTCAACGACGACGGCACGGTCCAACGCACGCCCGAGCTCGTCGAGTTCAAGAAAAAATTCGGCCTCAAGATGATCTCGATTGCCCAGCTCATCGAGCATCGCGCCAAGCGCGACCAGCTGGTCGAACTCGTCTGCGTCCGGCCGTTCCCCTCGGATTTCGGCGAGTTCACGCTGCACGTCTTTCGCGGCAAGCTCGACGGCCGCCACCATCTCGCATTCGTGATGGGCCGGCTCGGTCCCGAGCCCACGCTGGTGCGCGTGCACGGCGAAAATCTACTCAGCGATATTTTTCGCGCCAAGGGCATGGACAGCCACCATTCGCTCACGGCCTCGCTCGAGGCCGTGGCCCGCGCGCAGCATGGCGTCATTCTCTACATCGAGCGGCCCGTTGGCGGCTGCGAGGTTCTCGACCGGCTTGAACCGAAGGATGGCCCGGCCAAGGGACCGCCCTGTGCGCCTCCGCCCCCGAGCTTTCGCGACTATGGCACCGGCGCGCAAATCCTCGCCGCCCTCGGACTCCGCAAAATCCGCCTGCTCTCCGGCACCGCGCGCCGCGTCGTCGGCCTCGACGGCTACGGCCTCGAAATCGTCGAGCAGGTGCCCCTGTAATTTTCACCTTCAGTCCTTCAGCCTTTCAGTTTTTCTCATGAGCCTCGCTTCACCTTCCTCCTCCGCCATCGACGGCGCCGTCTTTCGCCTCGGCATCGCCGCGGCGCGTTTCAACGAAAAGCTCGTGGATGAGCTCCTCTTGCAGGTGCGCGCGCATCTGCAGGCCGCGGGCGTGCGGAAGAAAAAACTCACCGTCGTGCGCGTGCCCGGCTCCAACGAACTGCCCGCCGCGGTGCAATTGCTTGCGCGCAGCGGAAAATTCGACGCGCTGGTCGCGCTGGGCGTGCTCATCCGCGGCGACACCCTGCATTTCGAGTTTATTGCCGGTGCCGCCACCCATGCGCTCCAGCGCGTGGCGCTCGATGCCAACACCCCGGTGATCAACGGAATCATCGTCGCTGAAAATGCCGCCCAGGCCGAGGCGCGCTGCCTCGGCAAGATCGGCCGCGGCGCCGAGTTTGCCCACGCCGCCCTCGAAATGGCCGCGCTGAAACGGAAATTTCGAAAATGATTCTACCCGTTCTTTGTCTTAAAAACCACCTTTCCCGATGAGCAAAGCCCAATTTGCCCAGCGCCGGCCCAGCCGCATCGCCGCGATGCAGTATCTCTTTGCGTGGAGCCTCAACCAGCCGGCGAACCTGGCCAACGACCTTGAGCAGTTCTTCAAGGGACTGGAAGAGCCGCGCGAGAGCTACGCCTTCGGCGAGGAGCTCATCCACGGCGTCCTCGGGCACATCGACGATATCGACTCGCACATCCGCGGCCTCGCGCACAACTGGGAGTTCGCGCGCATCGCCAAGATCGACCTCGCCATCCTGCGCCTGGCGATTTTCGAGATGCTGTATCGCAAGGACATCCCTCCCGTCGTCTCCATCAACGAGGCGATCGACCTCTCGAAGGAATATTCCAACGCCGATGCCAAGCGCTTCATCAACGGCATCCTCGACCGGCTGAAAGACCAGCTTGGCCGCGATTCGCGCAAGGCGACGGAGGAATGATTTATTTAACCGCGGATGACGCGGATAAACGCTGATAAAACAAATTCATCCGCGCTAATCCGCGTCATCCGCGGGAAAACTTTGTATGTTCAGCCTCTTCAAGAAATTCAAAGCCGGCCTGGCCAAGACCGTCGCCGCCATTGCCGAGAAAACCCACGGCCTTTTCGGCGGCCAGGCGCTCGACACCTCCTCGCTCGCGGCGCTTGAGGAAGCGCTTTACACCGCCGATTTCGGTGTCGAGACGACCGCGGAAATCCTCGGCGAAATCAAAACCGCCGCGAAAAAGGACAAGGACTTGCGCGGGGCGGATGCCGCGGCTATCGGCGCCGCCGTGCTCCGCCGCGTGCTCGCTGGCAGCGAGGGCACTCTGGAAAGTAATGTGGGCGGGGTGTCCCCTGGCCTCCGTAGTCTTGGCGAAGGAGGCTCACCCCGCAAAGGGGACACAACCGGCAACCCCACCGTCATCTGCCTCATCGGCGTCAATGGCTCCGGCAAGACCACCACAGCGGCCAAGCTTGCGTGGCGGCTGAAGCAGGATGGGCGCAGCGTGTTGCTCGCCGCAGGCGATACGTTTCGCGCCGCCGCGGTCGAGCAGCTCAAGACCTGGGCGCTGCGCCTCGAGCTGGAAATTGTCGCCAGCCACACCGGCGCGGACGCCGCCGCGGTCGCTTTCGACGCGTGGCGGGCCGCGAAGGCGCGCGGACACGACTATCTCATTGTGGACACCGCCGGACGCCTGCACACGAAGAGCAACTTGATGGAGGAACTGGCGAAAATCCGCCGCGTGCTGAAAAAAAACGATCCGGCCGCACCGCACCATGCGTGGCTCGTCATCGATGGATCGATCGGCAGCAATTCCATCGAGCAGGCCCGCGTGTTCCACAAAAATTTCGGCCTTACCGGCCTCGTCGTCACGAAGCTCGACGGCACTTCGCGCGGCGGCGCGATCGTCGGCATCTGGCGCGAATTGAAGCTGCCGATTTATTTCCTCGGCCTC
>DASYOA010000363.1:0-10196 GCA_036008265.1 Opitutaceae bacterium | reverse complement strand
TACGACCGGGCCATCGCTGATTGCAGCAACGTGATTCGGCTCAATCCCAATGACGCCAAAGGCTACTACAACCGTGGGCTCGCCTACTACGACAATGACGACTACTATAATGCCATTGCCGACTACAATGCCGCCATTCGTCTCGACCCAGACGACGAGCCCAGTTTTTTCGGCCGAGGCAGGGCTCATTTCGGCCGGCACGATTACGACCTGACCATCGCCGACTACAGCAGCGCCATCCTCCTCAAGCCAACGGATGCCATGGCTTACAATAACCGGGGTTTCGCCTACGTCCAAAAAGGCGATTACGATCAGGCCATCGCCGACTATAGCAATGTCATCCGTCTCAAGCCGAAGAACGCCTTGGCCTACACCAACCGGGCCCTGGCCTACACCAAAACAGACAACTACGACGGAACCATCGCCGACTACACCACCGTTATCCGCCTCAAGCCAAGCAACCCATCGGCCTACTACAACCGCGGCGTCGCCTATGCCCAAAAAGGCGATTACGATCGTGCCATCGCCGACTACACCGCCACCATCCGCCTCGATCCAAATGGCATGCTGGCCTACAGCGCCCGCGCTGTCGCCTACAAACAAAAAGGTGATCGCGATAAAGCCATCGCTGACTGTAACGAGGTCCATCGCCTTTTACCGAGTGATCCCATTAACTATGACAACTTGGGCTCGGTTACTTTCCTTGCCCCCGGGAGCGATTCCATCATCACCGAAATCTTCTCAAACAGCAGCATCGATGCCTGCGGCAACCTCGCGCGATTATTGGCTGTTTGTCCCGATGCAGCCTTTCGGAACGGCGAGAGAGCTGTGATCTTTGCGAAGAAAGCCTGCGAGCTGACAAACTGGGAAAATCCAGGCTGCATCGACACGCTCGCGGCGGCGTGTGCTGAGAAAGGAAATTTCGAAGATGCCGTGAAATGGGAGAACAAAGCGCTCGAATCCAAACCACCAAAAGAAATCACCGACGGAATGCAGCAAAGGCTCAGTCTCTACGAGCAGAAGAAGCCGTATCACGAGGAAAAGAATTCCGAGAATAAAAATTAATTAGGAACCCACGAAATCAGGAATTCGAAATAGCTCTTTTCTTGGATTCGTGACTTCCTAATTAAATCCCTCTGCTGCTCTTCGCCTTGGCGCTTCTGCGAGATAATTTCAGGTCATCGTCATTCGGAATTCGGGCTTCGTCATTAGGCATTAGGCGTATCGCCGCCCGTCTCCGCGCCGGCCAGCGTGGGCGCGAGCACCTGCCCTTTCACCCGGATGCCGGCGAGTTTTTTCACGACCAGCCCGGCGTGCGCTTCCGCCACGTCGACGAGCGAGTGGCGTTGATGAATGTCGATCGCCCCCACGATGTCCGCCGGCAGGCGTGTCACCCCCGCGATCTTGCCCACGATGTCCGCCGGTGTGACAAGTTGCTTGCGGCCGACATTGAGAAACACCGTCGTCATGCCCGGTTCGCGGCCGGTGCGCGGCTGGCGTTCGTATTTTGATTTCTTGGGCGGATGCTCGTCTTCGAAATCCGGTTCGGTCCGTTCAGCCGCGGCCACGGGGCTCGACTCCGCCGGCTTGGTGCGTTCGATCGGCTTTTCATGAACCGCCGGTTTCTCGCGAGCCGCGATCTTTTCGTAAAGCGCCGGCTTCTCCCGGGCCGCCGGCGCCATGGCCGGAGCGGCAGGTTTTTTCTTTTCGGCCTTCGTCGACGTCTGTCCCTGCAACAAATGGATCAGCGCCGAGCAGATATCCGTGCTCGCGTACCCTTGGTCGAGCAGCCGGTCGATCATCCGGTCGTGCGACTGGAACTTCTTCTCCTCGAGCGTCGCCCGGATTTTTTCAAAAAACACGTTCGTGCGCGCCTCCTCGACCTGGTCGAGCGACGGAATGGTTTCGCGCCGGATCTTCAGCTTCGCGAACCGCACCATGCCCTGCAGCTTGTAGAGCTCGCGGCCGGAGACGAAGGTGAAGGCTTTTCCCGTTTTTCCCGCGCGGCCCGTGCGGCCAATGCGATGGGTGTAGTCCTCGGCGTCGTTCGGCAGGTCGTAGTTGAAAACGACCTCGAGGTCATCGATGTCGAGCCCGCGTGCCGCGACGTCGGTCGCCACGAGGAATTCGAAGCCGCGGTTGCGGAATTTTTCCAGCACGCGGTTGCGCTGCGCCTGGGTGATGTCGCCGTGCAGCCGGTCCACCGCGTAGCCGCGCGCGTGCAGGTGTTCCTCGAGCTCATCGACCATGATCTTGGTGCTGCAAAAAATGAGGCCGTAGCGAAAATCGTTCACGTCGATGATCCGCGTAAGCGCCTCGATCTTCGAGCGGCGGTCCACCTCGAAGTAAACCTGGTCGACCTGCGGGGCGTTTTGCGCGATCGCCTCGATATTGATCCACGCCGGGTCGCGCGCATAGCGGCGGATGATCTCCTGGATCGCGTACGGCATGGTCGCGGAGAAAAACAGCAGCTGGCGCTCCTTCGGCACCGCCTTGAGGATGTGCTCGATGTCGTCGCGAAATCCCATGTCGAGCATCCGGTCGGCCTCGTCGAGCACGACGAACTTGAGCGCATTGAGCTTCAGCGTGCCGCGTTCCATGTGATCCATCACGCGGCCGGGTGTGCCGATGACGACCTGCGCGCCCGCGGCGAGCGCGCGAAACTGCCGCTCGTAGCTTTGCCCGCCGTAAATCGGCACGGCCTGCACGCCTCGTTTGAACAGTGAAAGTTTCGCCGCCTCCTCCGCGACCTGCACCGCGAGTTCGCGCGTGGGGCAAAGGATCAGCACCTGGACGGCGCGCAGCTGCGGATCGACCTTCTCGATCGCCGGAATGGCGAAGGCGGCAGTCTTGCCCGAGCCGGTGGACGACTGACCAACCACGTCACGCCCGGCGAGAATCGCCGGAATTACCGCGGCCTGGATTGGCGCGGCTTCCTCAAAGCCCATCTTATCGACGGCCTTGAGCAGCTCCGGCGAGAGGCCGAGTTCGGTGAAGCGACGTTTTTCCATGCACGAATATAGAATGACGAAGCCAGAATGACGAGTTCCGAATGATCGGTGATAATTCCTGGCTTCCGGGTTTCCTGCTTAAATTACCCGTCACTCTGCGTATTTGTTTCTCTGCGAGAGACAACGGACCCGATCACGACTCACTCGTCATTCGGAATTCACCATTCGTCATTTCACCTGCAATGTGGCGCCTTCGAAGGCCAGATCGATCATTCAACCATCAACGCTTCGGATCTGGCAGCGAAAGCATTTTACAAATTTTCCGGGCCAGCAGGTCGGAAACCTCGTTATGCCGCGGCACAGCTTCCGTATGCCCTGTCTTCGGATTTGTCCAAAGCGAATGTGAGCCGCCTTCCTTTTTCAGGTAGCATCCATGAGCGCGCAGATGCCGCAGCAAATCGCCCCGTTTCATGCCACCGTGACAAATTCGCGTCTGGCCGTGGCGGGCAGGCCGCGGACGGCATCACGACGACGATCAGCGAGGATCAGCTTGATCGCTGCAGTAAGATCCTTTTTTGCCGATTCGGCCGTGCGGCCCTGGCCATTCGCGCCGGGAACTTCGGGACAGTAGGCAACGAACCATTTACCGTCTTTTTCGATGATCGCTGTAAATTCGTTTCGCATGGCGGATATTTTCCACACATTGCCAATGACTGCAAGCATGTCTGCGCAATCTCACCGCACTTGAAGGGTGTCCCCTTCGAACTCGATCCCGAGTGACGGCACGACCACGGCTTTGCGGGTGCCTTCTTTTTTCACGCGGCCGGCCAGCCACGCGTCATAGCCGCCCGCTTTCGCGGCGGCGAGCGTCGCTTCGACATCCTTGGGTGCGACCCAGGCCGCAAAGCCCACGCCCATGTTAAACGTCGCATAGGCTTCGCGCCGGTCGATCGGGCCAGAGCACATCATGAAATCAAATAGCGCACCCGGCGGGCGGACGTTGGTGATTTCGTAAACGAACGGTTCCTCCAGCCGCATGAGCTTGCGCCAGCCGTGGCCCGTGACATGCGCCACGTAATTAAGCTTGAGGCTGCGCCGCTGGCATTCGCGCACAAATGCCGCGTAGATCACCGAGGGCGCGAGCAGCGCCTCGCCATAGGTGCGGCCATCGCCAATGCGCGATTGGTAACCTTGCGGGACTTTTTCCGCGATGAGCCGGCAAAGGCTGAGGCCATTGGTCTGCACGCCGCTCGAGGCCAGAAAGATGATCGCATCGCCTTCGCGCACGTCGCCGGTGATGCGCAGGTTTTTCGGCGCGATTTTTCCGAGCGCCGAGCCGGCCAGCACGATCGTCGATGGCACGACCAAGCCGCGCAACGCCGGCGTTTCCCCGCCGCCCCAGACCGCACCCGCCAGCCGGCAGCCCTCGGCGAACCCTTCAACCAGGCCGTTCGCGCGCTTTTCGTCGGCGAACCAGGCCGAGTCGCCCACCGCGGCATGCATTGCCACCGAAATCGGCAGCGCGCCGCAGGTCGCGAGGTCGTTCACGATGGTCGCGACGGTATCGATGCCGATCTCGCGGTAAAAGCTGCGGCCGGTCGCGGCCTGGACTGCGTCGGCCACGAGGTTTTTCGTGCCGAGGCCTTCCTCGACGTGCGCGATAAAATGATCGTCAGCCTCAATGAGGTAGGCGCTCTCGCCGCGCACGCTCGCCGGCTCGTGGTAACCGTGCGCCGCCAGCAGCGGGGTCGTCGCGCGGGAGGCCCGCTGGCAGGCGCGCTTGAACGCGTCGAGTTGGTCGTAACGCACGCCGGAAGATTCGTAGCTGAGCGACATGGAATTATTAATAGGACTTACCGATTGCCTTGGTGGAAGCCAATTTTTCTCTTGGGCTGTTTATCTTCAGCCGGCGCACGCATCAATGGTTGGAGGCGTTCGACCACTTCGCGCAAAACAACGTCGTGTTCGAGCAACCGGCGATCAATCTCGGCGAGGCGCTTGAGGATCGCGACATTAGATAGAATTTCATCACGCATGCGGACAAAGGCGCGCACAAGATAGATGCTCATCTGGACCGCCTTCCCGCTGCGCAGGATGTTTGCTGCCATCAGCGCTCCATGCTCCGTGAACACCCATGGCATTTGACGGCGGCCGCCGTGGGCCAAACTTGATATCGCATTTTGCGATATCAAGTTTGCAACCTCTTCGCGTGTAAGCTGAAAGCGAAAATCGAAAGGAAAGCGATCCACGTTGCGCTTAACGGCTTCATTGAGCCTGAAAGTCGGCCCACCGTAAAGTATCGCCAAGTCCGAATCGAGCACGACCTTTTGCCGGCGTACGGTGAGAATCCTTGGCAGCGCTGCGGGATTGGATTTTTTGGCCATCCCCCAGCATATCAGCAAAAATGCCGCGCCGGCCTTCTGCCTACGAGTCTAGAGCATTTAAAATAAAACTGTAACCCTATCGCCTGGACCACGACGAGGATGTCGTTCCCTCCGCTCGGACGCTTGATAAGCGGTCAACCGGATTTTTTGCCACGAAAGATCACATAGAGCTCAAAGAAAGGTTGTTCTCTGTGTGCTTTGTGATCCTTCGTGGCTACACTATTTCTTAACTGCGCTAGTAGCTCCGCCCTTCGCTTTTCTCGAAATAATTTACGTAGGCCTGGTTCGCCACGCGATAGCCGCCGGGCGTGGGATATTTGCCGGTGAAATACCAGTCGCCCGTGTGGTTGGGCACGGCAGCGTGGAGATTGTCTATCGTCTGGTAAATGACCTCGATCGGCCCCTGCCACTCGATGCCTTTCGGGCGCACAAACTGGGCGATTTTCGCCGAGATCTCATCAGCCGTGAACGACTCGTAGAGCTTGCACACGTGGTTCACCGGCTTCGTGCTAGGTTTGTCCAGTTCGGCGCGGCAGAGGCGGTAAACTTCCTCGATCACTTCCATCTTACCGCGCTCCTTGAGCAGGGTGATGGCGGCCTCGAAGACGATGAATTTGCCGAGCTCCGACATATCGATGCCGTAGCAGTCGGGGTAGCGGATTTGCGGCGCGGTGGAGACGATGACAATTTTCTTCGGGTTGAGCCGCGAGAGGATGCGCAGGATCGAGCGGCGCAGCGTGGTGCCGCGCACGATGGAGTCGTCCACGCACACCAGGTTGTCGGTCGGCTTTACCGATCCGTAGGTGATGTCGTAGGCGTGGCTCGCGAGCTGGTTGCGGAAATTCTCCTGGCCGATGAACGTGCGGATCTTGATGTCCTTGCCGACGACTTTCTCGCCGCGCGGCCAGTTGCGCAGGACGAGTTCGTCGATCAGCGCCTCGTTGAGGCGGCCCTCGCGCGACGCGGCGATGATGGCGGCCTTTACCTCGTCGCGACGGCGCACGCGCAGCGCGGACATGAGGCCGTAGTAGGCGACCTCGGCGGTGTTGGGAATGAAACTGAACACGGTGTTTTCCCAGTCGTGGCCAACCGCGCCGAGCACCTGGTCGGCCAGGTTCGCGCCGAGGGCCTTGCGTTCGCGGTAGATGTCAACGTCGTTGCCCCGCGAAAAATAAATGCGCTCGAACGAGCACGAGGCGCGTGGCAGCGGCCCGGCAAAGCGTGTGCTCGCGACCGCGCCGCTTTTTTTCACCACGACGACGTGGCCCGGCTCGACTTCATTCACCTGCTCGGCGGCGAGGTCGAACACCGTCATGAGCGGCGCGCGCTCGGAGGCAAAGGCGACAACCTCTTCGTTTTGGAAGAACCAGCACGGCCGGATACCGGAAGGGTCGCGCGCGACAAAAGCGTCGCCGCTGCCGATCATGCCGGCCAGCGCGTAACCGCCATCCCATTTTTTCGAGGCCTTGGTCAGCACGCGGGCCAGGTCGAGCTCCGCGTTGATCCGATCCGAGATTTCCTGACCGGGCAGGTTGAGCAGGCGGAGCTGGCGGTAGAGTTCCTCGTGCTCCTCGTCGAGGTGGAAGCCGATTTTTTCCAGCAAGGCCTGGGTGTCGGTCGCAAAAATCGGATGCTGACCCATCGCGATGAGGCTGTCGTTCAGCTCCGCGGTGTTGGTCATGTTGAAGTTTCCTGCCAGCGCGAGGTTGCGCGTCGGCCAGGAACTGCGCCGGAAAAACGGATGACACGAGCTGAGGTTGTACCCGCCGCTCGTGCCGTAGCGCAGGTGGCCCATGAACAGTTCGCCGCCAAAGTCGAAACTCCGTTTCACCGTGTCGGCGAACTCGGGGTGGATGGTGCCGGCGTCGACCTTCTCCTGGTAGGACTTGATCAGGGTTTTGAAGATCCGGTCGAGCGGGTTGGCCTTCACGCAACGCTCACGGAACATGAAAGGCTCGCCTTGGGGCGCATCGAGCTTCACGCAAGCCACGCCCGCGCCGTCCTGCCCGCGGTTGTGCTGCTTTTCCATCAGGAGGAAAAGTTTGAAAAACCCCCACAGCGGCGTGCCGTAACGCTCTTGGTAATAGGATAGCGGCTTGCGTAGGCGCACGAGCGCGATACCGCATTCGTGTTTTATTTTGTCGCTCATGCTTGCCGGCCCGGGCGGGGTGTGGCGTTCCGGGTCATATCAGGCATTGGGTGAATGTTCATCCTCACGGGCGATAGAAAAGGTATGATTTCGAAGGGACGGGTGTGGTTGGTCAATGGCTTTCTCAAAAAATCATAGCACGGAAATGGGAAAAGGCGAAATTAGAAGAATGGCGAATGCAGAATGATGAAATCCGACTGATCATCTGGCACGGGTCATTTGGATTTTTAATTAGGAAGCCATGAAACCGGGAATTGAGCCTTGGTCATTAGAAATAGGGGTTCTTCTCCTGGATTCCTGGCTTCTTAATTAAATTAAGCCTTACCGTCCACTTGACCGCCGCCGTAGGTTGATGAGAGTCTTTTTTCTCAACCATGTTGATCCTCCGCGGCTCACCTGCCCTTTCCCAGTTTCGCCTGCAAAAACTCCTTCAGGACCTGGCCGCCGCCGGACTCCCCGCCCGCGCCATCAGTGCCGAGTTTGTCCACATCGTCGAGCCGGCCACTGAACTGACTAAACAAGAACAGGCCGTTCTCGAAAAACTTCTGACCTACGGCCCGCGCCGCGCCGCCGCCGCTGTCACCGGCCTCGTCCAGGTCGTTGCGCCCCGCCCCGGCACAATTTCCCCGTGGTCGTCCAAGGCCACCGACATCGCCCACATCTGCGGCCTGACCGGCGTGAAACGCATCGAACGCGTCATCGCCTACACCATTGCGTTCGATTCCGGCTACTCGCTACCCGCTACTCACTCCTCGCTGCTCCAGCAAAAGCTTCACGACCGCATGACGCAGGTCGTCTTCGGCGACCTCGCCGCCTGCGACGTGCTCTTCCATCACACCGCTCCACGCCCCATGACCAGCGTGCCGGTTCTCGCCCGTGGCCGCGCCGCCCTGGTCGAGGCGGACCGCGCGCTCGGCCTCGCCCTCGCCGATGACGAGATCGACTACCTCGTCAAAAACTTCCAGGCCCTCGGCCGCGACCCCAACGACATCGAGCTGATGATGTTCGCGCAGGCCAACTCCGAGCACTGCCGCCACAAAATTTTCAACGCCACCTGGGAAATCGACGGCGCCCCGCGCGACCGCTCGCTGTTCCAGATGATCAAGAACACCTACCAGCTGCACCGCGACGGCATCCTCTCCGCCTACAAGGACAACGCGGCCGTCCTGACCGGCACCCGCGGCGGCCGCTTCTTCGTCGATCCGCAGACCGGCGAATATGCCGCGCACACCGAGGACATCCACCTGCTCTGCAAGGTCGAAACGCACAACCACCCCACCGCCATCTCCCCCTTTCCCGGCGCGGCCACCAGCTCAGGCGGCGAGATCCGCGACGAAGGCGCCACCGGCCGCGGCTCCAAGCCCAAGGCCGGCCTCGCCGGCTTCACCGTATCCAATCTAAAAATTCCCGGCGCCATCCAGCCGTGGGAAAAGGAAAACGGCAAACCCGGCCGGATCGTCTCCGCCCTCGACATCATGATCGAAGGCCCGCTCGGCGGTGCCGCCTTCAACAACGAATTCGGCCGCCCCGCCATCAATGGATACTTCCGGACGTTCGAGGCGGCGGTACCAGCGGCCACTGCCGCAGTTGAAAGTGCAAAGTTGAAAGTTGAAAGCCCAGCAGTCGCTCCCTCCGGCTTTCAACCTTCAACCCTCAACTCTCAACTGCCCGTCGCGGGCTCGGGCGCGACGGAGCTGCGCGGCTACCACAAGCCCATCGTGCTCGCCGGCGGCCTCGGCAACATCCGGGTCGGCCACATCGAAAAAAGTGAAATTAACCCCGGCGACAAACTCGTTGTCCTCGGCGGGCCGGCCATGCTCATCGGCCTCGGCGGCGGCGCGGCCAGCTCCATGGCCAGCGGCTCCGGTCAAGAAAACCTCGATTTCGCCAGCGTGCAGCGCGACAACGCCGAAATGGAACGCCGCTGCCAGGAGGTCATCGATCGCTGCTGGGCCCTCGGTGCGGACAATCCCATCGCCTTTATCCACGACGTCGGCGCCGGCGGCCTTTCCAATGCCCTGCCCGAGCTCGTGAACGACGGCGGACGCGGCGGACGCTTCAACCTCCGCAAAATCCCCAACGACGAGCCCGGCATGAGCCCGCTCGAAATCTGGTGCAACGAATCCCAGGAGCGCTACGTCCTCGCGGTCCCCGCCGCCCAAATCGAAGTTTTTTCAAAACTCTGCGAACGCGAGCGCTGCCCCTTCGCCATCGTCGGCGAGGCCACCGAGGAAAAGCGCCTCGTCCTCGAGGACCCGCAGTTCAAGAATACGCCCATCGATATGCCGCTCGACGTGCTGCTCGGCAAACCGCCGCGCATGCACCGCAAGGATGCGACCATTCGACGCCCGCTTCTCCCATTGGACATCGGTCATTTGTCATTGGCGGATGCAATCCGCCTCGTGCTCTCCCACCCGACCGTGGCCGACAAAACGTTTCTTATTTCCATCGGCGACCGCACGGTCGGCGGACTGATCTGTCGCGACCAGATGGTCGGCCCATGGCAGGTGCCCGTGGCCGATTGCGGTGTGACCGCCGCCGCATTCGACGTTTACACCGGCGAGGCCATGGCGATGGGCGAACGCACCCCCGTCGCGGTCAACAACGCTGCCGCATCCGCCCGCCTCGCCGTCGGCGAAGCGCTGACCAATCTCGCCGCCGCGCAGATCGGCGACCTCGGCAAGGTCAACCTCTCCGCCAACTGGATGGCCG
>DASYOA010000362.1:0-3230 GCA_036008265.1 Opitutaceae bacterium | reverse complement strand
TTCCAGGGCGAATACGCGCGGGCCGCCGATTACCTGCGCTGGTCGCAGAGCATCCGCGGCCGCGTGCTCAGCCAGTTCTGGCCCACCACCCTGCCCTTGTCCGGCGAAGCGAAGCCGTATCGTTTCGCCGACCGCCAGTTCGACCTCGGCGACACCCAGTATCTGCTCGCGGAAATCACCCCCTTCTCGTTCAACTGGCGCTGCGACGTGCTCGGCAACCTCCTCGCTTTTCTCGTCAACCTGCTCGACCTCACGCGTGCGCGCACGGCCTTGCGTTTCATGTGGGGCGTCGGCGTGAACAACCCCTGGCCCGTCGCCAACCTTTATCCCGTCGTGCAGGCCGGCGACCCCGACTGGCGCACTTACTACACCGTCAATTTGCTCAACCTGCCGCATCACTACCACAACGGCGGCATCTGGCCCTTCATCGGCGGCCTGTGGGTGCAGTGCATCCACCGCCTCGGCTTCCATGAAATCGCCAGCCGTGAACTCGTGCGCCTCGCGCAGCTCAACCAGCTTGGCCGCGACCAGGAATGGGAATTCAACGAATGGTCGCATGGCGTCACCGGCCGGCCGATGGGCAAAGCCTTCCAGGCCTGGTCGGCCGCTTCTTTCATCCGCGCTTGCCATGAGATCGGCGTCGATCCCAAGCCTCCGCAGAATCCAACATGAACGAGATCCGCCCGCTCGCCCTCGGCTTTGGTGAAATCCTCTGGGATTTCCTGCCCGACGGGCTTTTTCCCGGCGGCGCCTCGCTCAACGCCGCGTATCACCTGCATCACCATGGCGTGAACGCGCGCGTTATTTCCGCCGTCGGCTGCGACGTGTTGGGTGACGAATTGCTGCGGCGCTGCACAAATTGGGGCCTCTCGACGGACGGCATCGCGCGACTCGAGGATGTGCCCACCGGCCATGTGCGCGTGGCCATCGGCAACAATGGCGACGCCCGCTTCGACATCGTCACCAACGTTGCGTGGGACAAAATTCCCGCCACCGACGCAAATCTGCGCGCCGCCGCCCAGGCCGATGCGTTTATTTTCGGTTCGCTCGCGCAACGCTCTCCCCCAAATCGCGCCACGCTCGACCGCCTGCTCGCCACGTTGCCCAAGCCGGCCCTGCGCGTTTTCGACGCAAACCTGCGCCCGCCGCATGACGATCTCGAACGGGTCCGCGAGCTCGCGCGCAAGGCGACCATTTTCAAACTCAACGCCACCGAAGCCGCGCGCCTGGCTGCGAATGAAAGTGAAAAGCCCGGCCGCGAAGAAGCGCATGCCCGTCTCCTGGCGGAAATGGGTGGCTGCGGCTTTGTCGTCGTCACCGCCGGCGCCCGCGGCGCGGGTATGCTGCGGGACGGCCGGTGGCTTTGGGAATCGGGCCGGCCCATGCAAGTGGCCGACACCGTCGGCGCGGGCGACGCCTTCGTCGCTTCGCTGGTTGCGCATCTGCTCCAAGGCAAAATGCCCGATGAAGAAATCCTCGCGCGGGCGTGCCGCCTCGGCGAATGGGTCGCGTCGCAACGCGGCGCCACGCCCGCATATGAGAAGGACCAAGTATCAGGGACCAAGTGACAAGTGCGGCATTGCCATGATCGATTCCCGGCTTCCCGGTTTCCCGCTTAAAAAACCTTCACACGGATGTTTTGGCCACAAAAACACAGGTATCTTGCTATGCCGGACCTGTTGGGCGCCCCTTGGTACTTGCTACCTGACACTTGGCAGGCTGATCACTGTTTCGTTTCAATGGGTGCGGTGACCCCAAGGGAAGCTATATTCGGTGGCTCAACTTTTGCGTCATCGTTCGCGTGGGCGTCGAGCGATTTGCCATCCTCCCCCGGGTGGAAGCCTTTTTCGTCTTCATGGCCCTCTTCAGAAAACCAAATAAGCAGCAGTACAGAAGCAATACTCAGAGCCAAAACCGCGCCCACGATAAGGGTGATGATTGACATGGGGTAATAGGAAAAGAAAAGCGTGCTTCTCAAAATTCTTCAATCAATTTCTGGACCAGAAAGCCATTCCTGCGCCCATTTTTGCGAACTGATTGGAGCGTAATCATATGTCCGCCGCCCGAAACAAAAAGACGAAATCACGGTCGAAACATTTCGCAAAAGACTGAAGCCCCTCAGGTCTGGCGACTTTCACTCATGATCTCCCGCCGAAAATTCATTGGCGGCTTGCTCGGTGCCGGATTGGGCGGGCCCGGGTTGATCAAACTCTGGGCCAGTGAGACTCCTTTTTCGGAGGCCTGCGGCGTCCGTTCCGTCAAGATCCCGGCGCCGGCCGGCTGGGCCGGAAAGACCGCCTTGTTTCTCACCGATATTCATTATGGCTATTTCTTTGGTCCGGCCGAGGCAACCTTGCTCGATGAAATCGTAAACAAACATAAGCCTGACTTGGTCCTGATGGGAGGCGACCTGGCCCAAACTCCGAAGACGGATCTTTCCGAGTTTTTCTCCCGCTGGTCGCCGGGCTGCCCGACGTTTTTTGCCCCGGGCAATCACGACATGACGGTCAAGCTTGCCGGCAGCATCCTGCCGCAGGCACGGGAAGCCGGCCTGATCGTACTGAACAACCAAGTGGAAACATGGAACGGCCTCGTGTTTGTCGGGTTTCCCTCCGCTTTGCGGCTGAGGCCACAACTATCCTTGCTGCAAACCTCCGGTCTGAAAATCGTCCTCGGGCACGAGCCGGACATGTGGGATCGATACACCCCATCCGATTTGATCCAATTGGCCGGGCATACCCACGGGGGACTCGTCAGGCTGGGTGGTTCCCCGCTTTACCTGCCCACGCTTGGACGAAAATATCCCCGCGGGGATTTTTTCGGTGAGTCAAACCGTTTGCTGATCGTCAGTGCGGGCATCGGCTACACCGATGTGCCCGTCCGGATAAACTGTCCGCCGGAGATAATTAAAATTGAATTTGTCTAGGTGGACGCATCCGGACGAAGTTTTTTTGCGCGGCACTTTGAGGGTTAAAAATGGTCGCAGCATGGTGATTCGCAGAATTTTCCAGGGGATTTTTTTTGTTGTCTTTTTCGTGGCGGCACTGCGCGCCGACGACTGGCTTGAGTTCAACAACGGAGAATCCGTCGTCGGCCACTACGTGAAAACAGAAAACAACATCATCATCTTCCAGTCCTCGCGCTTCGGCCTGCTGAAGGTTTCGGTCAACGATGCGCATGTCGTCACCGGCTCCGTGACAACAACGGCCGCGCCGCCCGTCACGCCGGCG
>DASYOA010000361.1:0-3021 GCA_036008265.1 Opitutaceae bacterium | reverse complement strand
TGACGGTCTCATTGCCTCCGGCGATGTTGTCGGCCACGGTTTTCGCGTCATCGATCTGGGCGCGCATCTGGTCGAAGTACACGACCTCGAGATTGGTGCCGTGCTTGATCGTGCCCGTGGTGGGCGCGAGCTGGCCGAGAAGAAGCTTGATCAGGGTCGATTTGCCGGCGCCGTTGGGCCCGATGATGCCGATCTTGTCGCCGCGGGTGAACGTGTCGGTGAAATCGCGCACGAGCAGGCGGCCATCGGGGTAGGCGAACGACATGGCCTCCACGTCGATGACTTTCACGCCGGAGCGCTCGGCCTCGGTGAGGCGGAGGGTGACGTTGCCGAGGCGCTCGCGGCGGGCGGCGCGCTCGGCGCGCATTTTCATCAGCGCATGGATGCGGCCCTGGGCGCGGGAGCGCTGGGCGCGCACGCCTTTGCGGATCCACACTTCTTCCTGCGCGAGTTTTTTGTCGAAGGCGGCCTGTTGTTTTTCCTCGGCGGCCACGACCTCCTCCTTGCGGATGAGATAAGTGTCGTAATCGCAGGCCCAGCTGGCGAGGCGGCCGCGGTCGAGCTCGACGATGCGCGTGGCGAGCTTGCGCAGGAAGGCGCGGTCGTGGGTCACGAAGAAGAGCGTGATTTTTTCCGTGAGCAAAAATTCCTCGAGCCAGAGGATCGACTCGAGGTCAAGATGGTTGGTCGGCTCGTCGAGCAAGAGCAGGTCGGGCCGGCCGGCGAGGGCGCGGCCGAGGAGCGTGCGGCGTTTCAACCCGCCTGAGAGCTCTTCAAATTCGGTCCCGGGCGTGAGCTGCAGGTGCTCGATGAGGGTGTCTACGAGCACATCGCGCTCCCAATCCTCCTCGTGCTCCGCCTGCGGGCGCAGGCCGGATGCGAGGATGTCGATGACCGTGCCGCTCATGTCGGCGGGAATATCCTGGCTAAGCCGCGTAAAGACCGAGCCGGGCTGGCGGAAGACATCGCCCGTGTCGGGTTTCATTTCGCCGGCGATGACGCGCATGAGGGTGGACTTGCCCGCGCCATTGCGTCCGAGCAGGCAGACGCGTTCGCCGGGATCGACCTGGAAGTTGACCTTGTCCAGGATCGCCGGGCCACCGAAGCAGAGATTCACGTCGAGCAAGCTGAAAAGCGACATAAGCGCCCCAACGTGGTCCACCGGCCCGCCGCGTGCAACACTCTACTGAACGTGCAACACTCAACGTCCAACACTGAAGTCAGGTTTCGGTGGGGAGTATTCGGATCGGCACCTTGGATGTTCGATGTTAACGTTCGATGTTGAATGTTCAGGGATGAACATCCCTGCCTTTTGCCGTCGCGTTTGAGGGCAGCGCGTTCACGTTCAGGTCGCAAATGAAGCCGTTGCCGCCAGCGAGCCAGCCGAGAAACTTTCCTGTCAAAGGCAGCTGGCTCCAGCAGGTCTGGCCGCGGGTACGCACTCGGTGGCGGATCAAGGTAACCGGTACGATCATCAGCATGCCGGTGTTCTTCGTCGTTTATTTCTGGCTGCTCAACCATCCGCTTTTCCCGATAACCACCATCCCGCGCACGGCGGTTGACCGGCTGATTGGTTTTTGTCCGGAAACTTTGCCGCTCTACGTGTCGCTGTGGGTTTACGTTGCGCTCCCCCCCATGTTCTTGAAAAGCCGCCGCGAGCTCGGGTCCTACGGCCTGGCGGCGATCGGGCTCAGTGTCATTGGCTTTGGCATTTTTCTTTTTTGGCCGACGGCGCTGCCCAAGTTCGACATGGATTGGTCGCAGCATCCGACCTTCGCCTTTCTCAAGACGGTCGATGCCTCGGGCAATGCCTGTCCATCCCTGCACGTGGCTTTTGCCGTGTTCACCGCCATCTGGCTCGAGCGCCTGCTGCGCGAGATGGGCGCCGGGCGCCAGGTTCGCGCGCTGAACTGGCTGTGGTGCCTGGGCATTCTCTACTCCACGATCGCCATCCGCCAGCATGTCGCACTCGACGTCCTGGCCGGGGCCGTGCTCGGCGCTAGCGTGACGGCCCTGCATTTGCGCATACTATATCGAACATCCAAATGACTTTGTTCAAGGTTCCCGGTTCAAAGTTCAAGGTTGCCGACCGATCCAGAAGTCTAATCTTGAACCTTGAACCGGGAAACTTGAACATACCAAAGATGGATATGGAAAAACCTCGTTTTACGACCCTGGCCGGCCTGATTTTTTTGGCGGCGGCCTCGCGGTTGATTCCGCACCCACCGAACTTCACCCCTTTGGCGGCGATGGCGCTTTTCGGCGGCGCCCATCTTTCCGACAAGCGCCTGGCGTTTGGCCTGCCTTTGGCTGCGCTCTTCTTAAGTGATGCGGTGTTGGGATTCTACCACGGCATGATTTGGGTCTATGGAAGTTTTGCCTTGATTGTGTGCCTCGGCTTGCAGTTGCAGTCGCGGCGCCGGTTGCTGCCCATCGCCGGCGCGGCCCTGGCCAGTTCGGTGCTGTTTTTTGCGCTCACGAATTTCGGCGTTTGGGCTTCCGGCGTTATGTATCCGCGGACGTTGCCAGGACTCGGGACCTGTTATGTAGCGGCCATTCCGTTTTTCCAGAACACCATCGCGGGTGACTTGGTTTACACGGCGCTCCTTTTTGGCGGATTTGCCCTCGTGGAAAAGAAATTTCCCGCCCTGCGCGAAGCGACTGTGTCTGGTGCGGCTTAGCAGGCTGTTGAAAAACAGGCCCTCGCGCTTGCCGGTTGGTTATCTGCAGCTATACTGCGTTGGTCGCAACGATCATTGAAGTGTCGCGAGCGGCCAGGCCGGGATTGGCCCGGTAAAAACCATGCAAGCACCATGAAAAGATCAGCTTCGAGGCGCCAGATGGCCAAATGAAACCCTCGCGCCGCCGCCGTGTCACACTTTTGATCACAGCCTTTTCCCCATGAAAAAAATCACCACCACCGCCATCCTTGCGGCAGGCTTTTTTGTCGCCGCAGTATCTTTCGCCGATTCAACGGGTCCCGCGCCAGCGCCGGCACCCACTGAAATTGATTACGTCAAC
>DASYOA010000360.1:0-3510 GCA_036008265.1 Opitutaceae bacterium | reverse complement strand
CGAGGAAACCACGGCCAGAAACGGCTTGGAACGCCTGTTGCAAGCGGCAAAACATGAACTCGGCTAAGTGCTCATTTCAAAAATGCCGCTGTTCGCCGGCGGATTTTTGGTTTTAGCTGATTATATGAAAGCCGCTGATTTTTTTACCCTGCCGCGATCGCTGGCGCCTTTTCTGGCCGCGTTCCAGCCCGACGCACCACCGTGGGAGTGGTTGAAGCAAATCAGCACGGCGCTTGCGGCCCGACGCATGGATCCATCACTCCAGCTGCTCCCGCCCGGCGGGCAGGTCGAGGGTTGGGTTTATGTGCATCCGTCGGTAAAGGTTCCCCCGACTGCGACGCTCCTCGGCCCGGCGTGGATTGGCGCGAACACCCAGATCCGCCCCGGCGCATTTATCCGCGGCAACGTCATCGTTGGCGAGAACTGTGTGCTCGGCAATTCCTGCGAATTCAAAAATTGCCTGCTCATGGATGGCGTGCAGGTGCCGCATTTCAGTTATGTCGGCGACTCCATCCTCGGCAATGGCGTGCACCTCGGCGCCGGCGCAATTTTATCGAATTTCCGCCTCGACCAGCAACCCATCGTGCTGCGCCTGCCCGACCTCACGGTTGAGACCGGCCTGCGCAAGTTCGGCGCGATCCTCGGCGACCGGGCGGAGATCGGCTGTAATTCTGTGCTCCAGCCCGGCACGCTCCTCGGCCCGCGCGCCCTCGTCATGCCGGCCATGGCCTTTGGCGGCTGGCTGCCGCCGGCAACCATCGCCAAGGTGAGGCAGTCCGTGACGACGATTCCACGAAGGGACTAGATGGAAAAGTAGCAAGTACCAGGTAACAAGTAACAAGTAACAAGATCGCGTGGAAAAAAACTGCGACACGAACCTACCTGTTACTTGATACTTGTCACTTGGTACTTCTAAATTCCGAAATGCGTATCCTCACCGGCATCACCCCCTCGGGCACGCTGCACATCGGCAACTATTTTGGCGCGATGCGGCCAGCGATCGAGCTGCAGTCGCGCGGCGAGGCGTTTTATTTCATCGCCGACTACCACTCGATGACGGTGCTGACCGATGCCGCCGGGCGCCGGCGCTACACGCACGAGATCGCGCTCGACTGGCTGGCCTGCGGGCTCGATCCGAAAAAAGCCGTGTTTTGGCGCCAAAGCGATCTGCCCGAAGTCTGCGAGCTCACCTGGCTGATCGGTTCGCTCACGCCACAGGGGTTGCTCGAGCGTGCGCACAGCTACAAGGACAAGATCGCCAAGGGCATTTCCCCGAATTTCGGCCTCTTCGCTTATCCCGTGCTCATGGCTGCCGACATCCTGCTCTACGACACCAACCTCGTGCCGGTCGGCAAGGACCAGAAACAGCACCTTGAGATGACGCGCGATATCGCGATCAAATTTAACCAAACCTACGGCGAAACCTTCGTCATTCCCGAGCCCGACATTCGCGACGAAGTCTCGGTCGTGCCCGGCCTCGATGGCCAGAAGATGAGCAAGAGTTACGGCAACACCATCGAGATTTTTGCCGACGAAAAAGCCGTGCGGAAAAAAATCATGTCCATCGTCATGGATTCGCGCCCGCCGCAGGAGCCAAAACCCGATGCGGACAAAAACCTTGCCATCCAGCTCCTGCGCCTCGTCGCGCCCGCCGACGTTGCGCGCGACCATGAAGAACGCCTCCGCGCCGGCGGGCTCGGCTATGGCGACCTGAAGAAGGCGCTGTTCGAACACACCTGGAATTATTTCGCGCCCTATCGAGCCCGCCGGGCCGAGCTCGCCGCCAATCCTGACTATGTGCAAGGCGTGCTGCGCGACGGCTCCGTCCGGGCCCGCGAAGTCGCGGGCCGCGTGCTCCAGCGCGCCCGCCAGGCCTGCGGGCTGGGGGCCGTTTAATTTGAGATTTCAAATCTCAAATTTGAAATTTACCTCACCAGGACGAACGCAAAATCGGTACTGCCACGGTAGGATGGCTGTCTTTTTCCTGCGGCAAAACGGCTTGATCGTGCGCTCCTGGGATCGCATCTTCTACTGATCGATGGTCCATCATATCTTCCGTGGCCAACAAGATGCCGAGGAGGTCCACCACGGTATTTTTCGTCAAGGTCTTCTGATAGAACGTGCGTGAGGCAGTAATTTCTTCGCGTTGGAAAGCCTCGCGCAAGTCCTGATTCACGTGGTCCATAGGGTCCGGTAAACCATTTACAACTTGTGCCGGAAGCTGCACCGGCTGGTCGTTTAAGCCGACTTCATATGGCGGCGTGTTTAGGGCCATAGCCGGCTTCGATTGCGGCTCCGCCATTTTCACCTTTGGTGATTCTTCAGCCAGGGCGGACAGGGCAATCAACGCGAGCCCGGCAGCAAGACGGACAGGGGGTGCATTCATGCCACCGCGTCAGACCCGGTTTCAAACGAGTTGTTTCACCAGGACGAACGCAGGATCGGCAGTGCCACGGACCGGTTGCTGCCTTCTTCCAGCGGCAAAAATGCTTCCAACCGGGTGTTTTTCGACAGGGCTTTTTGGTCGAGCGCATGCGGGACGGCCATGGCTTGGCGTTGGAAAATCAGGTGCAAATCGCGATTCACGCGATCCATATGCTCCCGTAATCCATCCACGTATTGCGTCGGAAGCTGCACTGGCTGGCTGTTCCATCCGTAGGCAGGTGGCGGCGTATTCCTGGCCGTGGCCGGATTCATCTGTGGCTCCGCCATTTTCGCATTAGGCGGTTCCTCAGCCAGGGCGCACAAGGCAATCAACGTTAGCCCGGCGGCAAGACGGACAGGGTATGCATTCATGCC
The DNA here is from genome assembly GCA_036008265.1 of Opitutaceae bacterium. Lineage (GTDB taxonomy): Bacteria > Verrucomicrobiota > Verrucomicrobiia > Opitutales > Opitutaceae > DASRHD01. The sequence continues at coordinate 711 of DASYOA010000360.1, read as the reverse complement.
ACCCGGTTAGACCCGGTTTCAAGCGAGTTGTTTCACCAGCACCTTGGGGTTGCGGCCGCTTTCTTCGTAGAGTTTGAGGCGCGCCTCGGGCAGCGCTTCCTTCGTCGTTTCCTCGAAACCGCAGTTGCCGGTGAAAAATCCGAAGCTTTGCGTGGAAAGCGCAACAATGGTGGTGGCGCCGTGTTCCTTGGCCTGCAGGCAGGCGTACTCGACCATTTTTTTGCCGATCCCGCGGTTATGATAAAACGGCATGACATAGAGCGAGCCGATCTCGGCGAGCTGCGGCTTGCCGGGATAAAAGAGCAGCGTGACGCAGGCGATGATGTTCTCGTCGATTTCGAAGACGTAGAACTGGTCGATGTTTTTCTCGATGGCCTGCTGCGTGCGATGCAGCAGTTCCTCGCGGCGGACGGCGCTGCGCGTGAGGTTATAGATGAGCCGGACGTCGCGGCGCGTGGCTTTGCGGATTTGCTGGTAGTCGTTGCCGTAGATGAGCGAGCCCACGCCTTCGTTGGAAAAAATTTCATTGAGCAGGCCGTCGAAAATGCGGCCGTCAACGATGTGCACGCGGGGCGTGCCGGTCTCGATGGCTTTGATGGCGTGGGTGGCCTTGCTGCGCGAGGCCTCGGCGATATCGCCGGGATGGTCCTTGAGGAGGGCGCTCAGCGCATCGGCGGAGATTTCGCGGCGCACCTCGCCGTTGATCTCAAG
>DASYOA010000359.1:0-3222 GCA_036008265.1 Opitutaceae bacterium | reverse complement strand
GCTCCGGAAGGGCTTGACGAGGTAATCGTCAGCGCCGGCATCCAGCGCCGCAATTTTGTTTTTCTCATGGCCGAGGACCGTGAGGATAAGAACCGGAGCCGAGCAGTGGAGCCGCAGGGTCCGCAGGACCTCGATTCCGGATGTGTCGGGAAGACCCAAGTCCAAAATCATGAAACCGGGTTCCTGGAGGGCGATTTCGCCCAAAGCGATGCGGCCGGTCGCGGCTTCCCGCACACTGTAGCCGTCATCCTCCAGGGTACAGCGCAGCAGGCGACGAATCTGCTCTTCATCGTCGACCAAAAGGACATCGGCTTTGCGTTCGTCATTCATCCGTTTGGCACCGATTGATATTTCGTGAGCGGAAGGGAAAGCGTGAACCGGGCGCCGCCTTGCGGCGGCGATTCGACCGAGACATCACCGCCTTGTGCCCGCATAAATCCGCGAACAATCGAAAGCCCCAGGCCGAGCCCGATTTTCCGGCTCGTGGGTCCCTGGCTAAACTTTTCGAAGATTCTGTTGCGCAGTTCAGGGGACACGCCCGGTCCTTCATCGGTCACAGCGATGAACACCTGTTTGGAATCCGAGCTCGATACTCCCTCGACTTGGATTCGTCCCGGCGCGGGTGTGTGGACGGCCGCATTTAGCAGCAGATTGGCGATCGCTTGCTCCATGAGCACGGCATCGGCCTGAAAGATCGGGAAATCGGGAGGAATTTTGATCGCGACCGAGCGACCCTTGAGCCGGAACCCCACGGCCCGGCAAGCGGCGGCCACGAGATCATGGCCGTCACACCAATCGAGCTGCGGTTTCAACATCCCTGATTCCAAGCGGGCTTGGTTGAGCAAATTTGCGACGAGGCCATCCAGGCGCTGCAAGGCGATCTGAACCTCACCCATCAAATATTCACGTTTGGCGGGCTCATTCGTGCTGAGTTGATCCACGGCGGAACGAAAAACCGCGATGGGCGTCTTTAGCTCGTGTGCCACGCTGTCGAGGAGGGTTTGATGCATGCGCTCAGATTCCGCGAACAGCTTGGCCCGGTCATCAGCGGAGCGCAGCGACGCCAGCTGGCGGCCGATGACCAAGGCCACGACGAAATAGCCGCACAGCAACAGGGTATCGTCGAAATGAAGAATGGAAAACGAGAGCCGTGGCGGCACAAAGGCGAAATCCCAGGCCAGGCCGCTGGCCAGGATCCCCACCAGAACCGGCCACCGCCTGACGCGCAGGCTCAGGGCGATGACCGCGAACAGATAGATGAACCCCACCGAATGATAGCTCAAGGGCGTGAGGCATCCACCCGTAGTGACGAGCGCAATGACGCCCAAGACTTCGACGTAATCCCAAATTATACTGCGGGTGATCCGGCGGGTTTGCTTATCTTCGTCCATAATTTCGTTAAGCTAAAATATTAAAATAGCAGCAATCATTCCACAACAGACATTACCAGAATGTTAAATGGCATCCCATATGCGTTTGCCGTGATCCCGCCCCGCCAGATCGGCCGTTCCGGCGGCCAATTCCGCTGACGGCCGCACTTTTGCCTTGCGCAAGTGGCCGGGCGCAGCCGCGGAGATTTTTCCTCCACGCCGAAGCTGGGCGCAGAGCCTTGCCGCTGGCCCAACGCGAAGCCTTGAAGACGCGGATAAGGCGCGCGGTGACGAGCGGCGGAAAAAGCGTTGATTTATTGTATACAATTACCTCCACGGATCCCGGGTAGAACGTCTGCCTGCAATAATTAATAAGTTATATATTTTTGTTAATAATCAATTCATTTTGAATGGCATCGGCATTGCTAAATTGAGGGCAGCTTCCGCGCTTCTCGATTAGGCGGTTCTTAATCGGGAAGCCTGTGAGCCTCTTCCTCATAACAATCCACCATAAACCCAAATTGGCTTCGTGCAGCGCTCCTTGGTGGGGCGCTTTTCTGAAGCTCAAGCCTGGCCTCTTCTGAGTGCACTTATCTGTCAGCTATATAAAACTACCAAATAACAAACAAAAACTTAAAATATGAAAAAGTTTATTAACAAGATGAAGGATCCCGAGCAACGCACGTTGTTTTACGCGATCTTTGGCGGGAAAATGCTCGGGCTCGGGTTGTGTTTCCTGGTGATCTTCTGCGTGTCGCTTTACCTGGGCTCGGCGTCCAAGGCCCACGCGCAGACCGCTCCGGCTGCGGCGACCGCGCCAGCGACTCCGGCCCCGGCTGCTGCTCCGGCCGCACCTGCGCCCGCGGCCGCTCCGGCGGCTCCCGCCGCCGCGCCAGCGGACACCACGCCTGCCTACGTCAACCCGATCAACACCATGTGGGTGCTGGTCACGGCCTTCCTCGTGTTTTTCATGCAAGCGGGCTTCATGTTTCTTGAGGCCGGTTTCGCGCGCACCCGGGAAACGGTGAACGTGCTCCTTGAAGGCATCGTCGATACCTGCCTGTGCGGTATTCTCTTTTATGCCTGGGGCTTTGCCTGGATGTTTGGCCACGGCAATGGCTTTATTGGCTGGGGCGACAGTTCCGGCCACACCTGGTATTTTCTGCAGCACCTTGGCGACACCTACGAAACGACCGGCGTTGCCACCCTGGCATTCTTCCTCTTTCAGTTCGCCTTCGCCGATACCTGCTCGACCATCACCTCGGGTGCCATGCTCGGACGCACCGGATTCTGGGGCGACCTTTGGTACAGCATTGGGGTCAGCGGTTTTATCTATCCGATCTTTGGCCACTGGGCGTGGGGTCCGGACGGCTGGCTGAATAATCTTTCCACTCCCTTCCACGACTTTGCGGGTTCGACCGTGGTTCACACCATTGGTGGCATGGTTGCCATCGCGGGTGCCATTGTCTTGGGACCGCGGCTTGGACGTAAGTTTAAGCGCGATGGCGGCGGGCCCATGCCCGGCCACGATATGACGATTGCGTCCGTCGGTGCCGTGATCCTGTGGTTCGGCTGGTACGGATTCAACCCCGGCAGCACACTCTCAGCCATGGACATCCAGGGTGTTGCCCGGGTCGCGGCCAACACGACGCTCGCCGCTTGCTCAGGCGGCCTGGCCGCCCTGATCTTTGTTTATCCACGCTCCAAGAAATGGGACTGCGGAGCAACGCTCAACGGCTTGCTCGCTGGCTTGGTGGCGATTACCTGCCCCTGCTATTGGGTTTCACCGCTCGGCGCCATTCTGCTCGGCGCGGTGGCGGGAGTCGTCGTCATCTTGGCCACGGATCTCTTG
>DASYOA010000358.1:0-5473 GCA_036008265.1 Opitutaceae bacterium | reverse complement strand
TTGGGGGCTCAAACCTAACGGCTGACGCTCTTGGCGGGCTCGATTTATTCTTAGCACTCATTTCAAAACTCAGCCACGCTGTTCGTTTTGGGTTTTGAAATGAGTTCTTTGTGGCATGGGGGCCGGCGTCGTTTGCGACTGTAGTAGGTTACAAACCCAGGGCTTCTTGGGCTCCGATTCAGTTTTTTGGGGTCAATGGCGGCGATCTGTGCAGATTTTAATCCATAAACCGGGCAGGCCCAAGGATGCCACGGATTCACGGTCTTCCCCTACCGACGTCACTTCAACGCTGCGATTGCTGCCTCTGCAGCAATCGATGGCACTGGCATTGCGGGTTTCGGGCCCATTGGGAATCGACCTGGAACAGGTGGTCTGGCGCATGAGGCCTCCGGTCGCGGTGCAGGATCTCGAGCATGCCTTCCGCGGCGTCGCGGCCCGGCATGCCGCACTGCGCGTCTCTTTTGAAATGACGGACTCTGGCGAGCCCAGCCTTTTGCTCCATCCAACAGTCGCAGTGGCTTTGAGAGAAGTTTCCACACCGACCGCGGAATTGGGCCGCGGGCAGGCCCTCGCGGATTTTCTTGAAAAGGATCGTCGCGACCCGCCCGACCTTACGCAGGCGCCGGCCTGGCGGTTGAGCTTCCTCGGATTCGCCCCAGATGATGCCGCGCTCGTTTGGACTTTTCCGCACGCCCTGCTGGACGGACGTTCCGCGTCCCAAATCCTCGAGGAAGTCGCCAGGGAAGTCGCTTCGGGTGTGGCCGGGCGGATCGAGACGGACGAGGAGGAATCTTCCCTGTTCGTGCACCAGATGTCGCAGCGGGCCGCCCAGAACCACCAAGCCTCGATCGCCTGGTGGGCGGAGAAGCTGAGCGGAATTCCGGGCCCGGTGGAATTTCCCAGGGATCCCGACGCCCCGGGTGGCGGAACTTTCGTCGAGGCGGAACTGGCGTTGGACGAATCCATCATGACGCCGATGCTCGTGACGGCGAGGCGGCTAAATGTGACGGCCAATACCCTGTGCCAGGCCGCGTGGGCCCTCGTTCTTGCCTGCCAGTCGGGTCTGCGCGATGTCGTTTTTTTGACGGTGCGCGCCTGCCGCCAAGTGGGCGAGGTGCGCGATTCCGGATTGTCCGGGATGCTGATGAACAGTGTTCCGGTGCGGGCGAAGTTGGATTCAAACCTGACCGTGGCCAAATTTCTCTCGGAGCTTCGACACTTGCAGGTCGCAGCGAGGGAGCACGAGCTTGCCCCGCTGGAGGAAGTGCAGCGGGCCGCCGGATTTGGCTCGGGTGGAGCGTTGTTCACGAGCGGACTCATGGTCGACCACGAGGAGCTTTGGGAACGGGCCGCAGCCCGGCTTGGGGCGGGCCATGATTTTTCCATCGCGGAGCGGCCGTCGCCCCTGCTCATGCTGAGTGTATCCGTGCGCCGGCGTCTCAAGGCAAAACTCATGGCGCGCGGGTCGCTCATGGGGGAAGCCGCAGCGGGCCGGCTTATCTGCCAGTTCGGTTTTGTCCTGCGGGAGCTCGCGCAAAATCCCGGCATCCGTCTTGGCGATCTCGATCTGATCAGCCCGGAGGAATGCTTCCGCACGGTGTCCGCGTACAATGCCACCCGCGTGCCGCTTCCCGACTGCTTCTGCCTGCATCACGCCTTCGAGGCCCGGATCCAGACCGCTGCCACCCGGGTTGCGGTCATCGGCCCTGACGGCGTTGTCACCTATGCCGAACTCGAGAGCCGGGCGAACCGGATCGCAAACCGCCTGATCGCGCTCGGCGCACGGCCAGGCGGCCTTGTTGTCTTGAGACTCGAAAAATCAACTGATCTCGTCGCCGCGATGCTGGCGACGGCCAAGGCGGGCTGCGGATATGTTCCGGTTGACACCGACTGGCCCGAAGAACGTTTTCGTTTCATTGTCGAAAGCACATCGGCGGCGGTGATCGTGAGTTCGTCCGAGCGCTGGTCGCCACTCTTCGAGGAGCCCAGCGTGCTTCTTCTCGATCGGGATCGCGCTTTGATTGCGGGCACATCGGACTCCCACCCCCGCGTATCTTGCGATCCCGCATCGACCGCCTACGTGATTTTCACCAGCGGATCGACCGGCATGCCGAAGGGCGTCGTGATCGACCACCGCGGGGCCGTGAATACGATTGGCGACTGCAACTACCGTTATGCGGTGCAGGCCCCGGATCGGATCTTCGGCATCTCTTCGTGCACGTTCGATTTGTCGGTGTACGATGTATTCGGACCCCTCTCGGAAGGCGGGGCGGTGGTTCTGTGTCCCGCCAAGGACAGTCGCGATCCGGAGGCTTGGTGCAGGCTGGTTCAGGAGCACGGTGTCACGATTTGGAACAGCGTCCCGCAGATGGTTGAAATGCTCGTTGAGGCCGCGCAGTCCCGCCCCCATTTGCTGGCGTCGCTGCGTTTGGTGATGATGAGCGGCGACTGGATTCCGGTCAGTCTGCCCGATCGGATCCGAGCGGTCGCCCCGAACGCGGAAATCTGGAGCCTTGGCGGAGCGACGGAAGCATCGATCTGGTCGATCGCGAGGCCGATCCACCGCGTGGATCCGTCATGGCCCAGCATTCCTTATGGCCGACCGATGGCGAACCAGTCGTTTTATGTTCTGGACGAGGTTTTGCGGCCCTGCCCGACGCTCGTGCCGGGCGATCTCTACATCGGGGGCATGGGACTGGCCAAGGGTTACTGGGCGGATCCGGCGAAGACGGCGGAAGCGTTCATTACGCACCCAGTTTGGAAGATCCGGCTCTATCGCACGGGCGACCGCGGGCGTTTTCTCGTGTCGGGCGAAATCGAATTTCTCGGAAGGCGCGATCTCCAGGTGAAAATCGGGGGATTCCGGATTGAACTGGGTGAAATCGAACAGGCGCTCGCCAGTCATCCGTCGGTGCGGGACAGTGTCGCGGCGAAACATGCGCCGGCCAAGGGAGCGGGCGTGCTGGTGGCTTATGTCGTGCCGAAGAAAGAACAGCCCTTCGATGCCGAGGCTCTGCGCGAACACCTCGGCGCCAGGCTGCCGGCCTACATGGTGCCTCCGTTGATTGTCAGGCTGGACGCTCTTCCTTTGAGCGCCAACGGAAAAGTCGATCGCAAGGCGTTGCCTGCTCCCGTGGCCGCGCCCGCCGGGGCGGACGCGAACTGGACGGCTGACGAAGAACGCATGGCCTCATTTTGGGAAGAAGTCCTCGGCGTCAAACCCGACTCGCCCGAACGGAGTTTTTTTGAATGCGGAGGGACGAGCCTGCTTTCCTTCCGGCTGATGGAATTGATCAAGCGTCGGACAGGTCGGCGGATCGGCGCCGAGCGGCTGTTCGAGATGCGACCGACGGTGAGAAGCCTGGCTGGTGAACTGGCGGCCGGCCCGCCGGTGCAGACAACCACACCCAAGGAGGCGAGGGGCCATCCGCGCTGGCTGGTGCAGGTGAGTTCGGGCGCCAAGCCTCCTTTTTTCTTCATTGGCCAATACCTCGACCTCGGTCGGTTTCTTTCGATGGACCAGCCGTTCTACGGCATCCTGCTCGGATTCGAGGTCAGGACCGAGCTCCCGGACAAAAGCTTTGCGGAGATCGCCTCTGCGGTCCTGGATGAAATCCGGCGGGTTCAGCCGCGAGGCCCCTACTACCTCGGCGGTTACTGTTTCGGGGCCGTGCTGGCATTCGAAATCGCGCTCCAGCTTCGCGAGCAGGGCGAAGAGATCGCCTACTTCAGCATGTTCGAGGCGTCGGCGCCCTTGAGCATCGGGTCGCTGCGGCGGCCGCGGTTCGAAAAGTTGCGCTACCGGATGCTCCGGCTTCGCCGGACAATCTCCACGCATCCCTTTGTTGTCGCGGCAAAAAGCTTCGAACGCATCCTCGACGACCTGCGCTTGAGGTTTCTTGGCCTCTCGGGCGACCGGCCATTTTTCGATTTCAAGCCCCGGCGCTTCGATGGGCCCGTCGATCTTTTCCTCTGCCGCGAGTCTCCCTATCGTCTCATCCCGGAACGGGACGCGCGCCTCGGCTGGGCGCAGTGGTGCACCGCCTTGAACGTGAACGAGGTTTCCGGAAACCACATCACCATGCTGCGCGAGCCACTGGTCCGCGCGCTCGCTCCAATGGTTGATGAGCAGATCCGTCGCGCCCGCAGGGCGAAAGCAGAAGGCTGAAGGACTGAAATAGAGCGACCTGCGGCAGCGCATTTCTATTTTTTGTTTACCCAGCCTTTCAGTCTTTCAGCTGTTTAGCCTTTCGCCCTGCCGCCAGTTGTCATGGGGTCGGCGCAACCCCCGATGTAGGTCTCTACCTACTTATGCGAAGGCTGGCAAAACGCTATGCTGGTTCATCATAAGGCATCAAAAAATCATCCCAATAAACAGGAGTGAATCCAGTGAATACCGAACAAAAATCAGGAAATTACTGCGAAAGCTATCACGCCAAGCGCAAGGTTGACGTCGATGAAGAAGAGGCCCACGTCGTGAAGAACTTCCGCCGTTGGATCTACGCCGAGTTGAAAGACCTGCCCCGCGGCAGCAGCATTCTGGACGTGGCGTGTGGCGATGCGTCGTTCACCCGTCTTCTCTCCAGGTTTTCCGCCGACGTCACCGCGCTGCATAGTTCGACCGGACTGACTGCGCAGCACGCGAGGTCGTATCCTGAAATTACGTTTTTGCAGCACGACCTGTGCGATCCGATTCCCTTCCTGGATGGCAGCTTCAATGTCATCTGGTGCTCGGGGATCCTGGAGCATGTGCCCAATCCCGGTTTTGTCCTGCGGGAAATGTATCGCGGGCTCGCCCCGGGCGGGCGGCTGCTCGTTACGGTGCCGTATAACAGCCGGCTGAGGGATCTATTGACCACAATGTTCAAATGGAACCAGCAATTCATCCCCGCTGAATCATGCCTGCATTTCTTCACAAAAAAATCACTGGAAAAAACTGCGAGTAACGTCGGATTCACTTCCTTACGCCTGAAAACGTGCAGCATGTACAATCCGCTGCACGACCTTTTCATTCCGACCAGCATCCTGCTGAAAGCGGAAAAGAGCCCATTTGCGCCAAACACAGTGACCTTCAGCCGATACCGGCCCGAGCAGCCCCAAGCCAGAATGCCCCGGCCCATGCCAGCGGAGGCCGTCGCGCGCACTTGATCAGGCTAAGGGTGCGTGATGCTCCGGCAAGAGTTGGAGGAGCCTGCTTGCAGGCGACATTACTTGCCCACGCTGTTTGCGCCCGGCAAACCCTCGCTCCTGGCCGGGATCGCCTGCAAGCAGGCTCCTACGGTGGCATGAATTACATTCTTCGTGATGGAGGTGCATGTGGCCACAAGGCCACGCACCCGCCATGCCAGTTTGAAAACTCACCCTGGTCAGGCAACAGAAAGGCTGAAGGGCTGAAGAGCTGAAAGACTGAAGCGCCCGGCCCAACGCCATCTCATTTCAATTCCTCGTTGATTCAGCCTTTCAGCTCTTCAGT
>DASYOA010000357.1:0-2080 GCA_036008265.1 Opitutaceae bacterium | reverse complement strand
CGTCGCGTCACTGTGTCTTCCGTACCCACCGTCATGCCTCCTTGAAACTGGTCAGCAAAAAAGCTCCCGTTTCATCCAAGGTGAACTTCAGATAGAGCGAGCGCCTACCAACCACCGGCTTGTAGCTGTCATGCCACTGGCGTGGATCATGGTGTGCGGTTGCGCTCTTCTCAAAGTCACGCGGGTACACCAGCGCTTGGATGACGGCGACCACCGCCTCGCTGTCCATCCCGAGCGCCGCCGCGTCGCGGGCGGACGTTTTTGTTCGCCTGAGCAATGCCGCGCTTGAGAAGGCCGCCTTGATGGCGGCGAGGTCATGCGAGCAGCGCCTTTTCTCCATATCCACCCATTGTGCAACAAAGATGGTTGCGTTTCAACAAAAATCAAGGAGAAACCAAGCGAGAATCGCGCCGGCCCCTCACGCCGCCTTCTTCTCGTCGTCCGGGCCGGCGGCGGGCGGCCGGCGGTCGGCCATTTCGGCGCCGGCGTCGGGCATGCGGGCGAACAGCGCGACGGAGCTCGCCGAAACCAGGGCGACCAGCAGGAAGGCGGGCGGGAAATCCGCCGCGACGAGCGCGTGCTGGCCCGCCCGCGAATTCGGCTTTCATGACAGCGCAGGCAGGACAAGGCGCCGCTGCAACGCGCCACGCGGCCGACCGATGGCCCCACGCGCTGCCGTCGGCCGCCGACGCGACTGCACTTCCTTTGTCCCTGTACGACTTCGGCCTCACCCGGCGTTCGCGATCGCTTTGTCATGTCGGGGATAAACCTTGATCATTCCGCGAAAAGGAAGAGAATGATGCTTTCCCGGGGATGTTGGCCACTGATCATCGCGGCGTTCGAAGATGCCTGATTACTACCCACTCATTGCTCAGGCAGTTTCAAGGCTGCCGAAGAATACGCCCCAGGCTCGGCAAGAGCTGTTCGAACACGCGAGAGCAATCCTGATTGACCAGTTACGCAAGCGACAGCCTCCAACCTCGTATACTGAGATAATGCGTGAGCGCGCCGTCCTCGACGAGGCCATCCGAAGGGTCGAGTCCGAGATTGCGAAGGAAGCTACTCTACACGCCGGATCAATAGACGTGCCAGCACCGAAATCCGCAAAAGGCAAGTCGGAGAGTCGCGCTTTTCAACAGGGACCGATCGTCGATGGACCGCCGCGTGGGCAGATAACAATCTCAGAGGGCCAACGTCCCGTTATCGAACTAGGCCAAACAGCGGACGCCTCGACGTTCATCAACTTGACCGCGCACACATGGCTCGAAGACCTGATGCGCGATGCCCTGCATCCGCAAGCACCGGACAGTCTGCGGCAGGACGCACGCGCGGTGCTCAAATGGCTCGGCGTGGCTAAGCCAGAAACCATCGAAACCAGGCACCACGATCAGTTCGCTCGCGCATTCGAGCGCTACATCATTGAGGGACGGGCCCCCTCAAGCTCACTCGCCCCAGCTTTTGCCGGACTTTCGGCCTCGCTCACCAAAATTTATGGGACACATTCGCTCAATGCGCCGCTGAATGATGACATTCGCGGCGTATTCGATCGATTGCTGGAGGCGCCGGATCAGATCGCGACCTGCACCGCCGATCATGAGCGTGCAGCAATCATCTCCGAGCAATCGCCGCGCCCGCGGCCGGTGCATAGTTTGGATACGAGAACAGACGATAAAAAGTGTCGTGAGAGCAAAGCGGTCGAGCGCGGCGCGGCAGCCGCACAATACGATTTAGGCCGGAAATACATAGACGGGCGAGGTGTCGAGAAAAGCGACATCGAGGCAGTTGCATGTTTCCGAAAGGCGGCCCAGCAAGGCTTCGCTCCCGCGCAAAATGACCTTGGTGCAATGTACGTGGACGGTAATGGGATTGAAAAGAACGAGCACGAGGCCGTCGTTTGGTTTCGGCGTGCGGCTGAGCGCGGCTATGCTGGCGCCCAATATAACCTCGGGGTGAGATATTGCAGCGGTTAGGGGATTGAAAAGGACGAGCAAGAAGCGGTGGCATGGTTTCGCAGGGCAGCTGAGCAAGGCTTCGCGAGTGCGCAGAACAATCTCGGCGCAATGTATGAGAAGGGCCGTGG
>DASYOA010000356.1:0-2560 GCA_036008265.1 Opitutaceae bacterium | reverse complement strand
GTGAGCTGGATCAGGCTCTGCAGCGAGCTGAAATGCTGGCTCAGGTCGAAGTCGCCGCCCAGCCCGCCCACCAGCTTGTCGAACAAATCCTTCTTCGCCGCCTTCAACGCCTGGATGCGCTCCTCGATCGTGCCCGGCGTGACCATGCGGTAGACAAACACCGTATTCGTCTGACCGATACGGTGCACGCGATCCACCGCCTGCGCCTCGACCGCCGGGTTCCACCACGGGTCGAGCAGAAAGACATAGTCGGCCGCATGCAGCGTGATCCCGGTGCCCGCGGCCTTGAGCGAGACCAGCATGGCGGCGGCGCCCGTTGCGCCCTGGAACGCCTGCACCGGCTTTTGCCGGTCGAGCGTCATGCCCGTCAGCTCGTAGCGCGGCAGGTCGGGGAACTGCGCGGCCAGCGCCTCGCGCACGCGGTCCAGCAGCATCACGAACTGTGAAAAGATCACGACCTTGTGCCCGCTGCCCACGATCTCGGCCAGTTTTTCGACCAGCAGGTTCAGCTTGCCGCTGTCGCTCAGCGGCGCCTTCAGCCACGGCAGCAGATCCGGGTCGCAGCAGACCTGCCGCAGCCGCGTGAGCAGGGCGAGAAATCCGAAGCTTTTTTCGCGCATGGCCGCGCTCACGTCATCGCCCAGCCGCTGCACGCCCTCGCTGCAGATGCGCGCATACTCCGTCCGCTGCACGTCGGTCATCGGGCAAAGCAGGTCCATCTCCACCTTGGGCGGCAGTTCTTGCGCGACCTCGTTCTTCGTGCGCCGCAGGATGAACGGCGCGAGTTGCGCACGCAGCCGTTCCAGCGTGCCCGCGCGATCCGTGTTCAACGCCGCCTCGAAACTCGCGCGCGACCCGAGCAGGCCCGGCAGCAAATAGCGGAAAATCGACCACAAATCGAGCTGCCGGTTTTCCAGCGGCGTGCCGGTGAGCACCAGGCGGTGCCGCGCCCGGATGGCAAAGCATGCCTGCGTGACCTTCGCATCGGGGTTCTTGATGAACTGGCCTTCGTCGAGGATCGAGTAGCCGAACTCCACTCCTTCGAGCAGATGCTTGTGCTTGCGGAGCTGCGTGTAGCTCGCGAGCCAGACGACATCGTCCTTGCGCGAGGTGAAGTCGTGCCCGGTCTTGAGCACATCCACCACCATCTGCGGGAAGAATTTTGCGCATTCCTCGCGCCAGACCGGCACCACGCTGGCCGGGCACACGACAAGGATCGGCTTGCCCGGCACCGGCCGCACCGCCAGCAGCGACGCGACCTGCAGGGTTTTGCCGAGGCCCATTTCATCCGCGAGCAAACCGTGGCAGCCGACTTCGCACAAATGGTGCATCCACTCCACGCCGCGCCGCTGGTAAGGGCGCAAAATCTCCGGCAACGCCTGCGGTGTGATCGACGGCGACAACACGCCCTGCCGCCACGTCTCCATGTCCGCCGAGAGGGTGAGCTTCAGCCGCGTGTCGTTGAAGAGTGAAAAGATCAGGTACGGCGACAACGCGCCGTCGAGGTGGGTCTCCTCGGCATTGCGCCGCCAGGCGCTGAGCGATTCCCATTTTTCGGATGCGAGGGAGATGATGCCCAGGCTGGGCAGGATCACCGGCGCGCCCCCGCGCTTCGTCATCGCCGCGACTTCATCATCGGTCAGCATCCGTTCGCCCGCGCGGAAAATCCACCGCAGATTGAGTTTTGCGCCGTGGCCATTGCGACCGGCCTTGCGCTCGGCCACGGCCTCGATTTCCACCGCGCGCGTACCCTTGAGCAGGTTCGCCACGTGTTCATCGCATTCGACGGTAAAGGCCTTTTGCCACGCCGGCAGCGTGGTCCGGAGAAAGTTTGGGATCTCGGTGAGCGATTCGAGCAGATAGGTATGCGTGACCTGGTGGTAGTGGAAGTGCGCCTTGCGCGCGTAAGCGGCCAGCCCGATGAGCTTGGTGCGTTCACTGGCGTTGACCTGGCCGTTGCCATTGGCGTGCGCCGCCGCGCCGATCGCCGGCAGGCGCGATTTGTCGGCATTCACCCAAAAGGCCTGGAACTCTATCCCCGCCATCGTCGTTTTGAACGTGAGCAGCAGCGGGCGGGCAGGGCCGGCCGGGAGACTTGGGGCGGGTTTGTGGCCGTTGCCGTTGTTCGCATTCCGCACGTTCGTGCCGTTGCCAGTGGGCTTTTCCTCGTCGTCGTCGAAAATAGCTTCCGCCGTCGGCGAGATTTCATCGGCTACAAGTTCCTCGATTTCGTGCAGCCCGGCCACGGCCAGCGCGCGGGCCAGGTTCTGGTCCGTCAGCGAGGAACGCACCGCCAGCCCTGTTGTATCCCATTCAATGACAGCGTATTGGTCGTGCTTATCCACCCGCCGGTGCACGATGGCATCCTTGACCGTCAATTCCAGCTCTCGCACTTCGCCGTCGCGATAAAGGCGGTGGCCTTCTTCGAGCTGGTTGGCGCTGAAGTGATTTTCCCAGTCCAAAGACAGCTTCTCGAACCAAAACTCGAGCGACTGTGGGGTATAGACGCGCTTCGGCCCGTGCTTTTGCATCAGCGTAAAAGAGGGAACATAGATTTCGC
>DASYOA010000355.1:0-5370 GCA_036008265.1 Opitutaceae bacterium | reverse complement strand
TTGTCGGTGATCCACGCGAAGCTGCGATTGTTGGCCACGAGCACGGGGCGCGGCAGGTGAGCCGGCGCGACTTCCGCGAGGATGGCCGGGGCTTCGGCGGTGGCGTCTTCGATGCGGGCCATCAGCTGGATCCTCCGGATTTTGCAACGGGCGCAACCACGGCCGGGTCGCCGCTCCCCTCGCCTTCGACCGGCGTGCCGTTATGCTGCTGCATTTCCTTGCGGCTGAGCGGCACGGTGTAGTCGGGCATGGCGGGATTCGGGTTGCGCAACTTGCCGAGGTAGGTCGTGCGCGGCCGGGTGTTCAAATAACCCAGCAGGGCGTAATCCTGATCGCGCGCCTTCGCCTTCGAGACGGCGCTGTGCTCGTCGAGCAGGTTGCCGAAGGCGATCGCCTCCACCGGGCAGGCCTGCTGGCAGGCGGTCCGGACCGCGCCGTCGGGCAGCACGATGTCGGCCGGATCGCCGGCTTGGGCGACTTTGACCTTGTGCTGGATTTTTGCGCCCTCGATGCGTTGCACGCAGTAGGTGCACTTTTCCATCACGCCGCGCATGCGGACCGTGACTTCCGGGTTCTTCACCATCTTGAGCAGCTCGGGCATGCCGTCGGGACCGAGCGGGCCTTCGTAGAAATGGCCGATGGAGCGCTTGTTCCAGTCAAAGTAATTAAAGCGGCGCACCTTGTAGGGACAGTTGTTGGCGCAGTACCGCGTGCCGATGCAGCGGTTGTAGGCCATGACGTTGAGGCCTTCCTCGTCGTGCACGGTGGCGTTGACGGGGCAAACCATCTCGCACGGCGCGAGTTCGCATTGCGAGCAAGCGACCGGCTGGACGCTGGCCTGCGGCTCCTCGGGAATGTCGTAGTTGTCCGGAGAGCCACTCGAATAATAACGGTCGATGCGGATCCAGTGCATCTCGCGGCCGCGCGAGACCTGGTCTTTGCCAACGATGGGAATGTTGTTCTCGGCCTGGCAGGCCACGACGCAGGCGTTACAACCGGTGCAGGTGTTGAGGTCGATGCTCATGCCCCATTGCTGGGGACCGGTAAACTCCGGCGTGACGTAGAGAGAGTTGCCGCGCGGAAGTTTCGAAACCTGGTCGGCCAGCGACATCTTGTCGCCTTCCTCGCCGAGGATCGACGGGCTGTGCGCCTCGAGGCCGATGGCGTGAACATAGCCGGGATTTTTTTGGTAATCGTCGAAATTGTCCTCGCGCACAATGTCGCGGCCTTCCATCGACCAATGCCACTGCGTGTTGGCGAGAATCATGCGCTCGCGGGTGACCGTGATCCTGGCACCGGTGACAAACTCCGGTGCATCGCTGGTCCGCACCAAGTAGGCGTTGAAGCCCGTGCCGCGACCGACCGAGCCGGTGACCGAGCGGCCATAGCCCAGTGGGAGCACGATGGTGTAATTGGACAGGCCGGGCTGGATATGCATCGGGCCGCGGATTTTGCGGCCGCCGACCGTCACTTCGGCGATGAAGGCGTTTTCCTTGCCCTTGTCGAAATCGGCGAGATCGACCCGCGCCACCTGCATCAGTGCGCCTTTGGGATCGACGCCCAGTTCCTTCGCCAGGCGCGGGCTGATGAGGATGGCGTTGTCCCACGTCAGGCGCGTGATGGGATCGGGGCATTCCTGCAGCCAGCCGTTGTTCACAAACCGGCCGTCATCGACCTTGTAGTCGGCCGCAAAACGGATCTCGAGATTGGTCCGGGAAAGTGCGACGGGCGAGGATGCGCTGGCGAACAGGCTGCTCGTGCGCTGGGCGCTGAATTCGACGGGGATTTTTTCGTAGGCCGAGTTTTCGAGCAACCCGTCGTGCAGCAATTTATTGAACGCCGCCGAGGCGTCGCCGCCGGCGATTTTGGTGATCGTGTCAAAGACGAGCGCGTAGGGATCGACCGTCGGTTCGCCGGCGATGCGCGCGAGCACTTCAATTTCGGTGAGGCCGCCAAAGAGCGGCAGGATCATCGGCTGCACGGGCACAATGGTGCCGTCAACGGTGCGCGCGTCGCCCCACGACTCCAGATAATGCGCGGCGGCAATCTGCACGCCCGCAGATTGTGAAGTTTCGTCCACGTAACCGCCGTAGCGGATGACCTCGGGCACGTTTTTGAGCAGCGCGGAAAAATTGAGGTCGGCGGGCGCGTTGTAGGCGGGATTGCCGCCGAGAACGACGAGGGTCTTGACGTTGCCGGCCGAGATGGCGCTCGCAAGGTCGGCGAGTGTGGCGGCGCCGGATGGTTCGACCGCGACAAAGTCGACGGTCTCGCCGATATTGCCGAGCGCGGCGTTGATCGCATAGGCAAGCACGTGCACGGTCGCGGGCTGGTGCGCGCCGGCGACGACGAGGCTGGTTCCCTTGTTGTCCGAAAGATCCTTGGCGCAGGCATCGAGCCATTTCGAATCGACGTCGAGACCCTCGGCAAACTTGGCGTAGTCGCTATCGCCGGTGATTCTTGAGGCGAGGGCCGCGGCGAGGAGAACGATATGGCTGCTGGCGAGGCGGAGACGGTGGTCGGCCATGCCGCCCGTGATGGTGAATCCGCTCTCCGCGACGTAGAGCCGGTTCATGTCGTCGTCCTTCGTGCGGACGCGGCGGCCCTTCGCGAACTCGCGCGCATAATAAAGGCTGCCGGACTCGGCGGAGAGAAAATCGCTGTCGAGGCTGACGATGCGCCGGGCCTTGGCGAACTGGTAGAGCGGCTTGACGGCCTGGCCGAAAGCGGCCTGCGCGGCGGCGAGCGGAGGTTCGTCCTGCACCGGCTCGTATTCGGCCCAGACGGCGTTGGGAAGTTTTCCCTTCAAGCGCGCGACGAGGGCGGCACGGGTGGGCGAACTCGATTCACCGGCGAGGAAGGCCAGGCCGGCGCCGCCGGCGGCGGAATAGTTTTTCCCGACGGAGGCGAGCAGGTCGTTCAACCCGGCGAAATCAAGCACGGCGCCGTTTTTCGTGTGCGCGGTGGCGCGATCGGGATCGTAAAGGTCGAGCACGGACGCCTGCGCGAGGAGCGAGCTGGCTCCGCCATGGGGCGCGTAGCTGGGATTGCCTTCGAGTTTGGTCGGGCGGCCCTGGTGCGTCTCGGCGAGGAGCGGGATGGCGGATTTCCGCAGGGGCATCGCGGTGGCAAAGTAAAGCGGCAGGCCGGGCACGACGCCTTCGACAGATTTGCCGTAGGGCAAAATGTAGGATTCCGGGCGGCGGCAGCCGGCGAGCCCGATGCCGCCGAGCGCAAACGAGGCGGCCATGAGCTTGAAGAACTGGCGGCGGTCCACGCCCTCGAGGTTCGAGGCGCCCTGGGGAAACTCGCGTTCGAGGTGCTCGCGGAAGCCCGGCGTGTCCGCCAGCTCGTCAAGGCTGCGCCAGTAGCGTGGGCCGGTGAGCTCGCGTTCGGTCGGTGCGGGATGGACAACTTTGCGTTTCATCGGTGGCAGCCGGAGCAGTTTTGCGGCGGGTTGATTTTCCAGTCGTGCACGAAATTGACGGCCGCGTCCTCGCCTTTGGCCTCGGCGAGGCGTGGCGAACCAAGGTTAAAGACATCCTTGGGCTCGCGCACGAACTGTGCGGGATCCCGGTGGCAGTTGAGGCAGAAGCCCATGCTGAGCGACTGCACCTCGTGCACGCGATCCATCTGGTCGATGCGCCCGTGGCATTCGACGCAACTGATGCCGCGGTTCACATGGATGGCGTGGTTGAAATAGGCAAAGTCGGGCACCTGGTGGATGCGCACCCACGGCACGGGGTCGCCCGATTGGAAACTGGCGCGGACGATGGCCAGCAGCGGGCTGTTCGCCTTCACCAGGCTGTGGCAGTTCATGCACGTCTGCGAGGTCGGCACCGTGGCGTTCGGCGATTTTTCGACATTGCTGTGACAGTAGCGGCAGTCGAGGCCGAGCTGCCCGGCATGGATCGCATGGCTGAAAGGCACGGGCTGCACGGGCGCATAGCCGACCCGCGTATACTTCGGCGTCATGTAGTAGGTGACCGCCGCCGTCGCAATGCCACCGAGCACAAAGAGATAAATGACAATCTGCAGCGGGAGCGCATTGACCGACTTGGGGAAGATTTTCGACATGGCCGTGGGTGAATTCGCAGTCGGCGCCGATTAGACGGTATCGGCGCGGCGGGCGATGGCACGAGGCTCGGTGCGCAGCGCAACGGGCGCGGAAGCCGGCGCTTTGGCCGCGGCGCGCTTCGCGCCACGGGTCAAGAACCGGGCGGCAAAGCCGGCCGCGGCGGTAAAACCGAGCAGTTTCAGCAAGAAAGTCTTGCGCGACAGGTCGTGGCTCACGGCGTGCGATTTGATGTGTTGAAAGGCAGTCGCCGAAACAAGGGACGCACTTTTTGAATGTAAACCAAAAATTGTGCATTTTTTGTCATTTCAAAAGAATAAGCTGCAACGCTACCCCCGTGTGGTTTTTCTAATCGGCTGCCCGGCGGGCATCCGCGTAGTTGGTAATTTGGAATTGGTCGTTGGTGCGGACTAGTGTCCGAACGCTGAACTCCGAACGCTGAAGGTCGGCGGACAAAACAGAGGGCGCGGCAGGCGCTGGATCGAAACCAATTACAAATTACCAAATACCAATTACTCGCCACGAAGTAGCGCTCACACAAACACTCCATCGCGCATGGGCCGGACGACGTCGCAACGGTCGGCGATGTCGGGATTGTGCGTGACAAGGACGATGGCCTGGCCGTTTTCCTTGGCCAGGCGCATAAGCAGATCAAATACAAGGGCGGAGTTGGCTTGGTCGAGATTGCCCGTGGGCTCGTCGGCGAGCAGGATGGCGGGCTGGTTGGCCAGCGCCCGGGCGATCGCGACGCGCTGCTGCTCGCCACCGGAGAGCTGCGTGGGCCGGCGGTGGGTTTTTTCGCCGAGGCCGACCGCGGCGAGCAGCGAGCGGGCCCGTTCGGCCATTTCATCGGGCAGAAGGCGGCCGAGTTTGCGCATGGGCATCATCACGTTCTCGAGCGCGGTGAACTCCGACATGAGAAAGTGAAACTGGAAGACGAAGCCGATGTTCTCGCCGCGCGCGGCGGTGCGGGATACGTCGTCGCTGTTCGACATGAGCTGGCTCTTGATCCAGATTTTGCCGTCGTCGGGCTGGTCGAGCAGTCCGAGCTGGTAAAGCAGCGTGCTCTTGCCGCAGCCGGACGGGCCGACGATGGCATAAACCTGCCCGCGATCCGCCTCGAAGGAGACGCCCTTGAGCACATGCACGCGGCCTTCGCCCTGGCCAAGGAAACGATGGAGCCCCTGGCATCGCAAAACGATGCCGGAGTTTCCATCGGTGGACGGGGGAAGGAATGAAGGTGAAGGGATGCTCACTTGGAGGATGTCGTGTGAATTACCGTTCGAATTCAGGCG
>DASYOA010000354.1:0-5405 GCA_036008265.1 Opitutaceae bacterium | reverse complement strand
GATGGCGATGCCGCTGATGAAAAGAAACTGCCATGCGAGCAGGTTGAAAAAGCCGAGATTGAGCGGCGGGAAAATCAGCGAGCCGTCATAATTGGGCAGGAACTGCACGATGGCCCACAGCGCAAAGCTCGTCGCGAGCAAGGGCCAGCGCCATCCTTTCTCCAGCGCGCCGAGTACAAATGGCAGCAACAGCACAAACACGCAATACATCGGGAGAATGTCGAGCAGTCCGGGCTGGTAGAGCAGCAGCGGGCCGAGCACGGCTGAGAGCAGGGGTTTGTCCGTGAAAAGCGGCGGCGAGGTGTTGGAATGCACGCCGGTGAGCCAGGCATTGATCGCCAGCGCGGCAAACGCCCCGAAATAGGCCACGAGGTGCCAGCCGTAAATCACGCCCGCCCGATGCCGGGTCATCGCACGCAGGCGGCTGGCGCCTTCGCGCCACAGCCGGCGCGTATAAACAAAGCCCGCGAGCACCCCGGATAAAAATACGAAGCCTTCCGCCGAGGAGACGATGCCCACGCCTTGATCCGTGACCACGCGCAGGTCGCTCGGCAGATGGTTGATGGCCATGGACACGAGTAATAGGCCCCGTAACGAATCGAAACGAATATCCCTGGCCGGGGCGGCAATGGGGAGGGCAACGGCTTGCATGCTCGAGATGAGTAGACGCTAATGATGGGGATAAGTTTCCAATGACTGGACAAAATCTGCGCGATGGAACGCTAGCCCAGCAGGAATCGTGCGCAATTAAATCAGCCTATTCTTTCATTTACCAAGCCATGAAAGTAATCAGGCTTATTACGATGTTTTTCTTTAAATTTTCCTTGCTGCCAGCGCTGGCGTTGTTCGCGGGCCATGCGCTCGCCGCCGACAGCGGAACCTGGGTTTATCCCGCGGCGCCGCGCGGTGCGACGATTGACAACTATTTTGGCACAAAAGTTTCCGATCCCTATCGCTGGCTGGAGGATATTGATTCGCCGCAGACCCAGGTGTGGGTGGCGGCGCAGAACAGGCTCACGTTCGATTTTCTCGGGAAACGGCCGCAGCGCGCGGCGTTGCGCGCCCGGCTGGAGAAGCTTTGGAACTATCCGCGCTACGGCCTGCCTTTCAAGGAAGGCGGACGGTATTTTTTTCTTAAAAACAACGGCCTGCAGAACCAGTCGGTGCTTTACGTCCAGCCGTCGCTCGCCGCCGCGCCGCGCCTGTTGCTTGATCCCAACACATTCGCCCAGGACGGCACGATTGCGCTCACGCAATTTGAGGTCTCGCCCGACGGCAAGTGGCTGGCCTATGGCCTCGCTGCGGCGGGATCAGACTGGACGGAGTTTCACGTGCGCGGGGTCGTGGACGGCCAGGACACCACCGATGTCATCAAATGGGTGAAATTTTCCGGCCTCGCATGGACGAAGGACAGCGCGGGCTTTTTTTATTCGCGGTTTCCCGAGACGTCCGCCGCAGGCGAAACTTATGGTGAGCTCGCACACCAGAAGCTTTACTATCATCGTCTCGGCCGGCCGCAGTCGGCGGACCGGGTCATCGCCGAGATTCCCGACCAGCCGAAATGGCTGCTCACGGCGGATACGACCGAAGATGGCCGCTATGCCATCATCTCCGTTGAACGCGGCGACAAGGACGAAAACCTGCTCCGCTATATCGACCTTGGCGACCCACATGCACCGCGGCTCGACGCGCCAGTCGCGCCGCTCGTCGACACGTGGGATGCCCAGTGTAGCGTCGTGGGCAACGAGGGCCCGGTCTTTTTTGTGCTCACCAATCTCGAGGCCCCGCGCTGGCGAATCATCGCCATCGACACGCGCGCGCCGGGCCGTAAAAACTGGAAAACTGTCGTGCCCGAGGGACCGGATGTGATCGAAAGCGCGCAGGTCATTGGCGGGCGTTTTGTCGTGAAGACATTGCACGATGCCCAGGATCGCCTGGCCGTTTATGCGTTTGACGGCACGCCGCGCGGCGAAATCCCGCTGCCCGGCATCGGCGCGGTGGGGGAGGACCTGACGGGCAATGACACCAACGGCATTTCCGGGCGCGCCGACGAGCCCGGGATGTTTTACCGCTTCGAGTCATTCAGCCAGCCGCGCGTGATTTTCCACTACAACCTCGACACGGAAAAAAACGAAACCTGGCAGGCAACCCCGGTCGATTTCGATCCCGGCGCCTATGAAACAACGCAGGTTTTCTACGCTTCGAAGGACGGCACGCGTGTGCCGATGTTCATCACGCACAAAAAAGGCCTGAAACTTGATGGGACCAATCCCACGATGCTCTACGGCTATGGTGGCTTCGACATCTCTCTCACGCCTAGCGTGCGCACGCCCGCGCCTCTTTGGCTGTGGCTTGAGCTCGGCGGCGTTTACGCCCAGCCCAACCTGCGCGGCGGCGGCGAATACGGTGAGGCCTGGCACTTGGCCGGCACGAAAGAGCGCAAGCAAAACGTCTTCGACGACTTCATTGCCGCGGCCGAATGGCTGTTCAAAAACGGTTACACCTCTCCGTCGCATCTCCTTATCAGCGGCGGCAGCAACGGCGGCCTGCTCATCGGTGCGGTCGTGAACCAGCGCCCCGACCTCTGCCGCGTGGCGTGGCCGGCCGTCGGCGTGATGGACATGCTGCGCTTCCAGAAATTCACCATCGGCTGGGCGTGGGTGGCCGACTACGGATCGAGCGAAGATCCTGCCGCCTTCAAATATCTCTACGCTTATTCGCCACTGCATAATGTGAAGCCCGGCGTGAAATACCCCGCCATATTTGTGACGACGGCGGATCACGACGACCGCGTCTATCCGGCGCATTCGTTCAAGTACACCGCCGCGCTCCAGGCCGCCACCGAGGCGGTGCCCGGCTCCGGCCCGGTGCTCATTCGCATCGAGACGCGCGGAGGCCACGGCGCGGGCAGGCCGACCTCGAAACTCATCGATGAAAACGCCGACAAACTCGCCTTTGCCCTGCATTTCCTCGGCCTGGACCTGAAGCAGTAGCTCTGCGCGCGACGCGCCCAAATCACAAATGCCACTGTCCAAACGCCAAAAAAGCCTGAAAAGTAATAACTCCAACTCCAACGCAATCCTCGCTGGTAGCTGCTGTTTTGGATTTTTTTGGGATTTGGCGTTTGGAGTTTGTGATTTTTCTTCGCGGCCATTCGTCATTCGGATTTCGTCAATTGCACCTTTTCCTTGCGGCATGGCCTGCGAATGCCTTCGATTGGGTACTTTTTCCCATGAAAATCCTCGTTGCCGACAAGATCTCACCCAAGGGAGTAGCCTACCTGCGCCAGCAGCCGGGCTTTGACGTGGTCGAGGCCTACGGCTCTTCCCCGGCCAAGATCCTCGAGCTCGTCAAGGACGTGCATGCCATCGCCGTGCGCTCTGAGACCAAGATCACCCGCGAGGTCTTTGCCGCGGCGCCCCTGCTGAAAGTCGTTGGCCGCGCCGGCGTGGGCGTGGACAACGTCGATGTCGACGCCGCCACCGAACATGGCGTGGTCGTCATGAACACCCCGGCGGGCAACACCGTGGCCACGGCCGAGCTCACCTTCACCCACATCCTCTGCGGGGCGCGCCCCGTCCCGCAAGCCGCGGCCTCGATGAAGGCCGGCCAGTGGGACCGCAAAAGCTTCAGCGGTATTGAGCTCTTCAAAAAAAACCTCGGCATCGTCGGCCTTGGCCGCATCGGCGGCGAAGTCGCCAAGCGCGCCCAGGCCTTCGGCATGCGCGTGCTCGCCTACGATCCCTACCTCTCGCCCAGCCGCGCGAAGGCCATGCAGGTCGAGGCCGTCGCGCTCGATGAACTTCTCGCCCAGTCGGATTACATCACCGTGCACATGCCGCTGACCGACGACACGCGCTACATGATCGACGAGGCGGCGTTTGGAAAATGCAAAAAAGGCCTGCGCATTTTCAACTGCGCCCGTGGAGGCATCATCAAGGAAGCCGCGCTGCTCGCCGCGCTCAAGTCCGGCCAGGTCGCCGCGGCCGGCCTCGACGTTTATGAGGACGAGCCACTGGCCAAGGAAAGCGAGTTTCGCGCACTGCCCAATGTCGTCCTCACGCCGCACCTCGGCGCCTCGACCGCCGAGGCGCAGGATGCTGTTGGCGTCGAAGTCGCCGAGCAAATCGCCGATGCGCTGGCCGGCGGCGTGATCCGCAATGCCGTCAACATGCCCTCGATCGATGCGAACACCCTTAAAATCCTCGGGCCCTATCTCGACCTTGGCGCGAAACTTGGCACGCTTGTCCAGCAGATCGCACCGCAGCAGGTCGCTACCCTTCGCATCACCTACTGGGGCAAGATCGTCGATCTCGATGCCGAGTCCGTCACGCGCTCGATCCAGCGCGGCTTCCTCCGCCGCATCAGCGGTGACGAGGTCAATTTCGTCAACGCCCCCGTCGTGCTGCAACGCCTTGGCGTCCATGTCGAGGTCGTGAAATCGGCCGGGGATAACGAATACGCCGAGCTCATGGCCGTCGAGGCCGTGACGCCGGACGGAAAAACCTTTTCGGCGCAAGGCACGCTCAACGGAAAAACCAGCCAGTCGCGCATTGTTGGTATCAACGGCCGCGACGTCGAAGTCGCCGCCGAGGGCAAGTTGCTCGTCCTCGAAAACATTGACCAGCCAGGGATGGTCGGCGCGGTCGGCACGATCCTCGGCAAGGACAAGGTCAACATCGCCGACATGTCGCTCAGCCGCCTCACGCCCGGCGGCACGGCCTACATGGTCGTGCGCGTGGATACCGAACCGAGCGAGAACGCCCGCCAGGAAATCAAAAACCATCCCGCCATCAAGCTGGCGAAGTTCGTGCAACTGTGAGCGGAGGAGCCATAGCGAAACGCCAAAAGGTGGAACGCGCCGTCCCGGCGCGTTCGAATTCCGTAATTTTTCAATAAGCGCGTCGAGACGCCGCGCTCCACCTTACTCGTGTTAATCTTCATTCTCACCTCGCATCTTTCACATATTGTCGTCGCCGCTGCTGCCGGTTACCTGCTGGGCTCGCTGCCCTTCGGTTATCTCATTGCGCGCGCGAAGGGCGTGAACATCTTCGAAGTCGGCAGCAAAAGTTCGGGCGCAACCAACGTTCTTCGCGTGCTCGGCAAAGGCCCGGGCTATCTCGTGTTTTTTTTGGATGTGTTGAAGGGCGTGGTGGCCGCGGGTTGGCCTAGAGCCTTGTTTTTTAAATCGACGGCGACGGTTTTCGCTACGGGAAAAACCTACACCCTTCTTGATACAAGACAGCATTGGCCTGTGCTTGCCATTGTCGGTCTGATTTTTGCCATTCTCGGCCACAGTTTTTCGTGCTTCATAAAGTTTCGTGGTGGCAAGGGCGTGGCTACGGCCACAGGCGGGTTCCTTGTTCTGCTGCCGATCGAGACGCTGATTGCCGGCGCGGTGTGGA
>DASYOA010000353.1:0-7007 GCA_036008265.1 Opitutaceae bacterium | reverse complement strand
GGGGGAACAGCAGGTGGAGTGCGACTGCGCTGCCCAGCACCTCGGCCAGATCGCAGGCCGCGATGGCAATTTCGCAGCTCAGGTAATTTGGCCAGCGGGTCCAGGCCGGCAGGAAATCACGGCAGCACTGGGCGAGGTCCTTCCCGGTGATGATGCCCAGCCGCGCGGAAATGATCTGGAGGAAAATCGCCATCAGGCTGGAAAGCCCGACGATCCAGAGCAGGGTGTACTTGAACTGGGCGCCGGCCTGCAAATCGGTCGCCCAATTGCCGGGATCCATGTAGCCCACGCTGACGAGCAGGGCCGGCCCGGCGAAGGCGAGATACTGCCGCCATGGCCGCGCCGAGGCGTGCGGCACCTTGATGCTGCCGTGAAACGCGTCGAGCGAAAGGCTCCGGCCCGGGGCAGGGGGCGGCGCCGGGGAATCAGTCAGGCATGGAGGGTCGGGATCAATAATAACGAATATTAGAAATGACTATTTTGAGTAGTCAAAGACAAAATAGCTTATTCCTAAAACATGGCCTGGTGAATGGGGCGCGCTGGCGAAGGCAAATCACAAACACCAATGGCCAGACGCCAAAAAATTGGGAATTTAGAAAACCCTGATGCCTGCCGACCTTCGTTGCCGCCAGCGGCTATTTTGGATTTCTTTGTAATTTGAGATTTGGCGTTTGTGGTTTTTCAGCTGTCAT
Organism: Opitutaceae bacterium; assembly: GCA_036008265.1. Classification (GTDB taxonomy): domain Bacteria; phylum Verrucomicrobiota; class Verrucomicrobiia; order Opitutales; family Opitutaceae; genus DASRHD01. Next base: position 6,315 of record DASYOA010000353.1, on the reverse strand, counting down.
GGGCGCTGGTCATTCGGAATTCGTCATTCTGTATTCGTCATTTTTTATCCATGCCCGTCATCGACGCCCATGTGCATCTCTATCCGCCCGAGCTCAATCGCGACCCGGTCGGGTGGGCTGCGCGCGCCGGCGAGGTTCACTGGGCCCGACTCTGCACGCGCGCGCGCCGCGACGGCCGGCCGGTGCAGGGTTTTCCCTCCGTGGAGCAATTGCTGCGCGACATGGACGCCGCGGGCGTCGCCCGCGCCGTGCTGCTCGGCTGGTATTGGGAAAAGCCCGAAACGTGCGCCTGGCAAAACCGGTTTTACGCCGCCTGTGTGCGCGAGCATCCCGACCGCCTGGCCGCCTTTGCCGCGCTGCATCCGGCGGCCGGTCGCACGGCGACTCTGGCCGAGGTGCGCCGGGTGCGCGACGAGGGGTTGATCGGCCTGGGCGAACTCTCGCCGCATTCGTCGGGTCATGGCATCGACGATCCCGTGTTTGGCGACGTGCTTGCGCTGGCCGCCGAGCTGCGCCTGCCGGTGAATTTTCACGTGACCGACCCGGCGTCGAAAAATTATCCCGGTCGCGTGGAGACGCCCCTGGCCGATTTTGTGCGCCTGGCGCGTGAATTTCCGCGCACGACATTCATTCTCTCGCATTTGGGCGGCCTGCTGCCGCTCGTGGATTCGTCGGCGGTGTCATGGCCGAACCTTTTTTACGATACGGCGGCATTGCCCCTGATTTATCCGCCGGATGTCCTTCGCCGCATGCTCGATGCCGTGGATGCGGAAAAGGTGCTCTTCGGCTCTGATTATCCGTTGATTTTGTTTCCGCGCGAGGAGACCGGGCCGGAGTTTACGCGATTTCTCGCCCAGGTTTCCGAGGCGAAGCTGACGGCGGCTGAACGCACGGCGCTGCTCGGCGGCAATCTCGAACGCCTGCTTCATTCGTTGCCGTGATAAATTTCCCCGTCCTCCTTCGCTCCATGATAGATAGAAGCCACGGAGGACAGGCGGATTGCACGGATAGCCGCGGATGTAGGTCGGGGTTTATCCCCGACGTGTCGGACGTAATCCGCCTTCGCTAAAGCTACGGCGAGACAAGAGCCCGACCTGTAATTGAGCGCGTCGGGACGCCACGCTCCACCAACAAAGGTCTGCCTTTAAAGAAGGATTGATCTTATCCGTGCCCATCAGCGTCATCCGCGGGAATATCTTTCCTGGTTTCATGGCTTCATAATTAAATTTTTCCGCTTTGCGTCCGGGCGCCTTTGCGTGAGAACTCATGGCCATGACTCCTGAAGCGAAACTCAAAGAACTCGGCCTCGAGCTGCCGGCCACGCCGCCGCCGGCCGGCAGTTACGTGCCGACCGTGCGCACCGGCAACTTGCTCTACTGCGCGGGCACCATCGGCTCATTCAACGGGCAGATGACGCACATCGGCCAGGTGGGGAAGGAGCAGACGGTGCCGGCCGGCTACGAGTCGGCCAAAATCTGCGCGCTCAACACGCTGGCCAACATCAAGGCCGCGACCGGCTCGCTCGAGAAAGTTGCCCGCATTGTTTTCGTGAGTGGCTACGTGAATGCGGTGAGCGGCTTCGCCGACAGCCCCGCGGTCATCAATGGCGCGAGCGATCTTTTGGTGGCGCTGTTTGGCGAGGCGGGCAAACACGCGCGCGCGGCCGTGGCCGTGGCCGGCCTGCCGAAAAACTCCACCACCGAGATCCAGGTGGTGGTGGAAATAAAGTGACAAGTAGCAAGTGCCAAGTGACAAGAATGTGCCGCGCCGGGCGCGAAATTTCGAACTTCGAACGCCGAAGTAGAGAGGGTTGCATGAAGCAACAGATGCTTCTTACGGCCGCAAAGCCGCGGACTTTCTTGCTACTTGGTACTTGCTACTTGTTACTTCACACAATCAGGGCCGGCGGCACCTCGAGCGCGGCGATGGCCGACATGATTTTTTCCGACGCGCGCTGGTAGCGTTCCTTGCCCGCGGCCGGGTCGTCGAAATCCGGCGGTTGCAGGACGCGTCCGTACGTGACATGGATCGGCGTGCCCAGTCGCAACCCGCGGCTGGGGCCGAAGGCATCGAATGAGCCGAAGATCCGCGCCGGCACCACGGGCACGGCCGCCCGGCACGCGAGCATGCCGATGCCCGATTTCGCCGGCTGCAGCCGGCCGTCGCGCGAGCGGGTGCCTTCGGGAAACATGATGATGGGCCGCCCGGCGCGCAGCGCCTGCAGCACGCGCTTGATCGCCATCACGTCCGTGCTGCCGTCGCGATCGACGGGAATCGTGCCCACGGTATCGAGCCACCACGACGCGAAGCCGGGTTTCCAGAGCGATTTTCGGGCAAAAAAGGAAAACTGCCGCGGCACGTGGCAGCCGACCGCCGGAGGGTCGAGCAGGCTGGCGTGGTTGGCCGCGAGGATGAAGCTGCCCTGCGCGGGAATGTTTTCCAGCCCGCTGACCTCGCCGCGGAAGCAGGCGTCGTAGATATTGAGAATCACATAATGGCAAACCCCGTACATGGGCTGCATCGCGAGGTGGTCGCAGCGGTTCATGCCGGCGGTAGTTTTTTGCCAATCAATTTGGCGGCCGTTGCCACGACCTCGTCGAGCGAAAGGTGGGTGCTGTCGATGGCGATCGCGCCCGGCGGACAGGCGAGGGGGGCGGTGGGCCGGGACAAATCGAGCCGGTCGCGCTCCTGGATTTTGTCCACCCGGCCCTCGTCCTCGCGGCGGCGCTTGCGCTCGGCGAGATCGGCCTGCAGGAAAAAGCGAAAATCCGCGCCGGGAAAAATCACCGAGCCGATGTCGCGGCCCTCCATCACCAGCCCGCGGAAGCCATGTGCCCGGGCGACGCCGGCCTGCCCGCGCTGATAGGCCATCAATGCCGTGCGCAGCGCGGGAATGGCGGCGAAGTGCGAGACCGCGGCATTCACCGCCTCGCCACGGATTTCGTCGCCCGCCGCGCGGCCGTTGATTTCCATCAAGGCCGTGCGACCCTCCACGCGTGTGTCCAGGCGCAGTTGGGCGAGCGCCGCCGGCACGGCGGGCAAATCCCCGACGCCCACGCCGCGCCGCAGCAATTCGGCCGTCACCGCGCGGTAAAACGAGCCCGTGTCGACGTGCAGCAAATTGAAGCGCGCGGCCAGCGCGCGCGCGGTGGACGATTTGCCCGAGGCCGCGCCGCCGTCGATGGCCACGATGATGAAATCCTGGGAACTCACTGCTGGTGCGAGTTCTCCCAGACCGACTCCAGCACGTCAAAAAAGTTCGGAAACGTCTTTGCGCAGCAGGCCGGGTTGCTGATGCTCAGCCACGGCCGGCCGTTTTTCAAAAGATCGTGGCAGCCGAGGATGGCGAAACTCATCGCAAAACGGTGGTCGTCGTAGGTCTCGATCTCGATCATGCCCTGCGCGGCGCGCTGGCGCAGCTCATCGAGGTTGGGCGTGATTTCAAGCGAGTCTTCGGTCTCGACGACACCCTGGCCGAGCTTTGTTAATTCGCACGCCATGCCGGCCACGCGATCGGTCTCCTGCTTGCGCGTGTGCGCGATGCCGGTGATTTTGGTTGGCCCGTCGAGGAGCGGAGCGATGGCCGCAAGCGTGAGAAATGTGTCGGAGAATTCGTTGAAATCCTGGGTTATTTTACGATGGGACAAATCAGGGGCGAACGACACGACAAAGCCGTCAAACGTTTCCTCCACCCTCAATCCGGCACGTTCCATCACGCCCAGGAAATCCGTGTCACCTTGCAGGCCCCAGCGGAGATGGTTGAGCGTGACTTCGCCTCCGGCGACCAAGGGGAGCGCGGCATAATAGCTTGCCGCAGTCGCATCCGGTTCGATGGCGTAGTTTCCCTTGGCCAGGGTGTAGCGCGTGCCGTAGGCGATCCGAAAACGATCATGGCCAATGATGCCCAGGCGAGGCTGGCCGAAAACTTCCATCAATCGCGTGGTCATTTGGATGAAGGGCCAGCGCACCTGGCCGATGAGCGATACATCGACGTGCGCAGTCGCGAGCGGTGCCACCATCAGAAGGGCGGACAACATCTGGCTGCTTTCGCTGGCATCGATGGTCACTTCACCACCTTTGAGTCCGTGTGCTTCAATCGTGATGGGAAAAAAGCCTTCTTCACCCGTGCAGGTGATCTTTGCGCCTTGCCCGCGCAGCGTGTCGATGAGCCCCTTCATCGGGCGTTTGCGCATTTGCAGCACGCCGTTGACCTTGAAGACGCCGCGTGGCGCGGCGGCGCAGAGGGCGGTGAGAAAACGTGCGGCGGTGCCGGCGTTGCCAACGAAGAGCTCGGCGCGCTCAGCGGGAATTTTGTCGCCTTGTCCTTCGACGTGGAGGGTTTTTTCGGCCTCGTTTTCGGTGACCGGGATGCCGAGCCGCCGGAGGGCCTCGGCCATGAGGCGCGTATCATCGCTGAAAAGCGCGTTGGTGAGCGTCACCGGCCCATCGCAGAGTGCGGCGAGCAGCAAGGCGCGGTTGGTGAGGCTTTTCGAGCCGGGCAAAACGACTTCACCGCGCACCGGCTTCGTAAACGGCTTGATCGGCAGGACGTCGGGCAGCGGCGTCATGGCAGCGGGCGAAATTGATCGCGGTAGGCCTGGCCGCGTTCGAGGCGCGCGATGACGTCGAACCAGTCGCGGTTGGAGAGCGAGGCCTGCATGGCCTGCAACTCGTCCTGGAATTGCCGGAGGGCGCGCAGGACCTCGTCGCGGTTTTGCTCGAGGATGGTGCGCCAGAGCTTGGGATCGCTCGCGGCGATGCGGGTGGTGTCGCGCAGGCCGCCGCCGGCGAAGTTGCGCCAGGCGGGATTCTTTTTGGCCAGAAAGGCACACAGGGTCGAAGCCAGCACCTGCGGCAGGTGGCTGATGTGCGCGACGATTTCGTCGTGTGCGTCGGGATCGAGGGTCGTTACTTCCGCGCCGAGGTCATGCCAGAATTTGACGACGGTTTCGACCGCTGCCGGATCGGTTCTCGGCAGTGGCGTGACAAAGCAGGTGCGGTGAGCGAACAATTCTGCGTCGGCGTGCTCCCAGCCGGTTTTTTCCGAGCCGGCCATGGGGTGGGAGCCAACGAAGTGTATTTGCGGGCCGAGCGCGTCATGGCCGAGGCGGGAAATTTCGCCCTTCACGCTGCCGACATCGGTGACGATGGCGCCGGGGGGCAGGTGCGATGCGATGAGGCGGGTGAGCTCGACGATTTTGTCCACCGGTGCGGCAATGACGACGAGGTTGGCCCCGGCCACGGCGGCCTCGGGCGTGTCGGCCACGGTGTCGCACCACGGCTGGTCGCGCAGCCGCAGCCGGACTTCCGGTCGGCGGGCCCACACGACGATGCGCTGCACGAGGCCGCGTGCGCGGGCAGCCTTGGCCACGGAGCCGCCGAGCAGGCCTGGCGCGAGAATGGTGAGTTGGGTGAGCACGTTTAAAGATTAGACTGAACCATGCATTAAACCACTAATAGGCACTAATAAACACTAATGAAACAGAAGGAGTTTGTAATTGGTAGTTGGTAATTCGCCATTCCTCATTCGTCATTCGGATTTCTCTTCAGGCGCCGCCGAGCTCGACGATGCGGGCAAATTCCGCCGGCGCGAGCGGCATGACCGAGAGGCGGCCCTGGCGCACGATCGCGATGTTCTTCAGCGCAGGGTCGGCTTTGATTTGGGCCAGCGTGACGGGGCGGGGCAGGGTTTCGACGGGTTTCAATTCAACCGCCACCCAGCCTTCGACGTCGGTGTCCGTCGGATCGGGAAACGCCGCGCGCACGACCTCGGCGATGCCAACCACGCATTTCGGCCCGCCGCTCGCATAAAAAAACACGCGATCGCCCGCCCGCATGGCCTTGAGGTGGTTACGGGCCGCAAAATTGCGCACCCCTTCCCAGATCGTGCGGCCGTCGCGCAGAAAAGCCTCCCAATCGTAGGCTTCGGGTTCCTGCTTTACCAACCAGTATTGCGTTGTCATGGGGAACGTTATGGAGTGAATGAAAGTCAAATGACCCAGGATGAAGCTGCAAAGAAAAAAGCCCTGCGGGCGACGATTGTGCTCTACACCGTCATGGTCGTCTTCATCGTTCTGCCCTTTGTGGTCTATCTGCTGCGCCGCCACTGACGATTTATCCCCTGTCGTATGAAAAAAACCCTGCTGCCCATCCGCATCGTATTTGTGACCGTGTGCGTCGCGAGCGGATGGCTGGTGTGCTACGTCGGCGACGAAATGAACGCAAAACGCGGGTTGGGGGCGTTGATCGGGTTGTTGCTTGGCGTGCTGGTCGTATTGGTGGACATTTTGCTCAAGGGTTTTTCGCTGCGCGGGC
>DASYOA010000352.1:0-6282 GCA_036008265.1 Opitutaceae bacterium | reverse complement strand
CAACCATGCCCGATGCCACCAACGCCAAACGCCCGCTCTCGCTCGGCGTCATTTTCCTGACGCTCGTCATCGACCTGATCGGGTTCTCCATCATCTTTCCGCTGGCACCCGACCTGATCGATTACTACCTGCGGGTTGACGGCCATACGGGCTCGCTCGGCTGGTTCCTCACCCAAACCCACGCGATCGCGCACCTGCTGGGCAAAAACGAGGACTTTTCCGCCGTGCTGTTCGGCGGCCTCATCAGTTCATTCTTCTCGATCCTGCAGTTTGTCTTCGCGCCGTTCTGGGGCTCGGTTTCCGACCGCCGCGGCCGGCGCGGCGTGTTGTTTAAGACCGTCATCGGCACGGCGGTCGGCTACCTGATCTGGATTTTCAGCGGGTCGTTCTGGCTGTTCATTGTTTCACGCGTCGTCAGCGGGGCATTCAGCGGCAATCTCTCCGTGGCCACCGCCGCCGTGGCCGACGTGACCACGCGTCAGGAGCGTTCGCGCGCCATGGGCATCGTGGGCGCGGCCTTCGGCATCGGCCTCGTGACCGGCCCGATGATCGGCGCGCTCACGGCGCATATCAACCTGCTCACGCACCACCCCTCGCTCGCGCGCTTCGGAGTGAATCCTTTTTCCGTCCCGGCGCTCATCTCTTTCGCCCTGTGCCTGGTGAATGTCGTCTGGGTCTACGTGAGCTTCAAGGAAACCCTCTCCCCCGCCGCCCGGGCGGAAGCGCGCGAAGTGCGGCTGCGCAATCCGCTGCGCGCCATTTTCTCGCTCGATAATGACGCCGTGCGCCGCGCCAACATCGTGGCGTTTGTTTATGCGCTCGCCTTCGTCGCGATGGAATCCTCGCTCACCTTTCTCGCGGCCCAGCGTTTTCACTACACCGCACGCCAAAACGGCTACCTGCTCGGTTTTCTCGGCATATGCTCGATCATCACCCAGGGCTACATCGTGCGCAAATTGCTCAAGCGCGTGGACGAGATCCGGGTGCTCACCGCCGGCCTCATCTCAACCTCCATTGGCCTGCTCTGCGTCGGGTTCGCCCCCTATCCTTGGGTCCTTTATCCCGGCCTGGTGTTTCTGGCCATGGGCGCGGGCTTGGTGAACCCGTCCACCACCGGGCTCATCTCGCTCTATTGCACGCAAGCCGAACAAGGCCGCGTGCTGGGTATATTCCGTTCGCTGGGCTCGCTCGCCCGCGCCATCACGCCCGTGATCGCCGGTATCGTGTTTTGGGTTTTCGGCTCAACGACGGTGTTCGTTGGCGGCGCCGCGCTTTCGATCGGCGCGCTCATCCTGAGCAAGAGGCTGCCCAAGCCGGTCAAATGACTTCATCCCGCGTTATCGCGCTGCTCTCCGTGTGCGGCGCGCTCCTTGTTACCGGGTGTTCGCTCCTGCGGCGCGTGCCCATGCCGCCGCGCAGCACCACGCTCGAATCCCAACTCATCGAGCTGCCCGCGCAGACCATTTCCAATTACCTCATTGTCGAGACGCGCTGGGATAAAAAAGGCCCGTATCATTTCCTCATCGATACCGGTGCGTCCGTCACGCTCATCTCGCCCGAACTCGCGGCCCGCTATTCGGACACGTCCGCGCCGCCCATTCCCGCGACGCAGGTGAGCGTGAAGGCCGCCGATGGCAGCACCACGCTTTTGCCCCCGGTCACGCTCCGCCGCTTTTTCCTGGGCCAGGCGCGCTTCGAGCGCGTGCCCGCGCTGGTTTACGATTGCCGCGCGCTCTCGGCCCATTTCGGGATAAAAATCGACGGCGTCCTCGGTTTCCCGCTTTTCCGCGACACGCTGCTCACCCTTGACTACCCGCGTTCGCGCGTGCTGCTCGTCCCGATCAACTCGGCGCCGCCGGCCCTGGGCGGCTCGACCATCCAGTTCGACAACGCCAGCCGCACGCCGCTGATCCCCGTGATGCTCGGCGACGAGACGTTCATCGCGCTGATCGATTCCGGCAGCGACGGCTCGCTCAACCTGAACCCCGTGGGCCTGCACCCGACTTTCGACTACGGCCCGCGGCCGGGGCTCGCCGTGGCCACGCTCACCGGCGACCGCCCGCAACAGGTCGGCCGCGTGGCCCAGTCGCTGCAAATCGGCGGTTACACCTTCATGCACCCCATTGTCGCGCTCACCGACGATCTCGCCTCGCTGGGCGGTGCCGTGCTGAAAAATTTCGCCGTCACTTTCGACCAGCAGCACAGCCAGGTCACTTTCTACCGCGAAAGCTCCGCGCCCATCCTCACCCCCTCACGCCGCAGCGCCGGCCTCAGCTTCGACAAAAATCCCGTTTACTGGCGTATCACCCACGTCGTGCCCGGCTCGCCGGCCGAAGCCGCCGGCGTCCAGGCCGGCGACCTCTGCACCCGCATCAACGGCGAACTCGTCGCCAGCTGGAATCTTCGCCGCTACGAAGAACTCACCGCCAGCGCGAAGACTATCACCTTCACTTTCCTGCGCGGCACGCTGGAGCAGTCGACCGCCGTCGCGGTCTTCGACTTGGTGCCGTGATGCAGCGCAGGCCTGCGCTACATGACCTCGTTCTCATACTCGTTCTCGTTCTCGTTATCAGAATCTAGGCATCCGAGAGAACGAGAACGATTAAGAGAATGAGAACGATTTTTTTAGCAGAAACGCCCCTGCTCCATCACACCCGCTTTGCGGCGGCCGGCTCAGCACCTGCGTCTCAAGCGTGAACTCGCCACCGGCGTCCGCGAGAAAAGCCGCGACCACGCGTTCGTTTTCCTCCTCGTCGAGGCTGCAGGTCGAGTAAACCAGCCGCCCGCCGGGCGCCACGAACCGCGCCGCGGCCGTGAGCAGCTCCAGTTGTTGCCGCGCATGCCGCGCAAAATCCCCCGGCTGCAGCCGCCATTTCACATCGACGCGGTGGCGGATCACGCCCGAGTTCGAGCACGGCGCATCGAGCAGCACGGCGGAAAACTTTCCCGGCAGGCCCTGCGCGCGAAATGAATCCACGTTGAGCCGCTGCACCTCTCCTTCCACCAGCGCCGTCTTCACGCCGGCCGGCGCGCGCGCCAGGTTTTCCCGCAACCGCGCGAGCCGCGCACCCGGCAAATCCACTGCCACCACCTGCCCGTACTGCATCGCATCGGCGATGGACAAGCTCTTGCCCCCCGGCGCCGCGCCCACGTCGAGCACGGTCTCGCCCGGCTGCGGCGCCAGCAGCCCAATCGCATGCCGCGTGGAGGGATCCTGTAAATAAATTTTTCCCGCCGTCAGCAGCGGCTCGAGTTCAGCCCAACGCCCCGCCGGCGCCGCGAAAAATCCCGGCCAGCCCGTGGGCTGCAGCCACTCGGGCGGCGCCTCTGCGGTGCGCCAGCGCGCATGCATCACGCCCGGCGTTTGATCCCACGCCAGCAATGCGCGGGCCGCGTCATTGCCAAACTGCCCGCGCCACCGCTCCACCAGCCACACCGGATGCGAGAAAAATTCCGCCCATTCGGCGGGGTTGGCGCCAACCGCCGGTTCCGTTTGCGCCGCCAGCACGCCAGCGAGCTTGCGCGCCACGGCATTGATCAGCTTCACCTCAGGCGAACTGAGCAGCGATTTGGCCTGCCCGACGGCATGGTGCACGATTTTTGCCCGCCGCCCTTCGCTTTCGTCCGCCGCGATGAGTTCCGCGCCCGTCATGACCAGCACCGCCCACGCCAGGGGTCGCGGCTGGCGCGGCACGAGCCGCCGCAGGGCCGCCTCGATGCGCCCCAAATGGCGCGCCACACCCAGCACAAGCTGTTGCGCCCGCGCACGCTCCGCGCCGGCCAGCCCGTGCAACCGCGTTTCGAGCAACGTATCCAGCCGCTCGCCGCGCTCCAGCCAGCGCGATACGGCCTGGATGGCCGCCGGCCACGCCGGCTCCGTTTCAGGCGTCGTTTCCGCCATGGCCGATACACAGTTTGACAACGCACAGCATTATAGCCTCTACTCTTCAGTTCCGTTACTCGCATCCGCAATCATGAATTCTGAAGCTATCTCCGCGCTCATCGCCAAAACGCCTTCGCTCAAGTCGGCCAAAGCCAAGCTCGAGGCCATGGAGCCCGGTGCTTACGTCGTCCACCGGAGCTGGGGCTTCGGCAAAATCAAGAGCTACGACGAAGCCGCACAGAAGCTCGTCTTCGATTTTGATGGCAAAAAAAGCCATGCCATGGACCCGGCCTTCTGCCTCACCACGATGGAGGTCCTGTCGCCCAAGAGCCTCCTCGTCCGCAAACAGACCGAGCCGGCCCGGATCAAGGAACTGATCGAAAAGGAGCCCGTCGAGCTCGTCGTCGAGGCGCTCTCGTCCTACGCGAACAAGGCCACGACGGTCATCGACCTTGAGCTCACCCTCGCCCAGGTCGTTGGCGAAGAAAAATTTAAAAAATGGTGGGCCGCGGCCAAAAAGCATGTGGCCAAGGACCCCCGCGTTTCCGTTCCCGTCAAGAAAACCGAATGCTACGTCCTGCGCGACGTGCCCGTCTCGGCCGAGGACGAAATCCTCGAGGCCTTCAATTCCACCCGTTCCGCCCGCCGCCGCATCCAGCTGGCCGAGGAACTCGTCGCCACCGGCAAGAAAGATATGAAGACGGATCTTTCCGCCATCCTCTCCGGCGTGGCCGACGCCGTGAAAGACAGCAACCAGATCAATCCTTCCGAGCGCCTCTACGGCGCCGTCGTGCGCGACGATCTCGCCAAACTGATCGGCAACGAAACGGCTTTCGAGCCCACCCAGGCGTCCCTGATCGCCAATGTCCGCGCGCTGCCCGACATCGCGGAAAAAATTCCCGTCCAGTTCCAGCGCCGCTTCCTCGAGCTCGTCAAGGAGACCCACCCGGTCGAAGCCCGCGACCTCCTCTTCACGCTGCTCAAGACCTCCTCGGGCAAGTTCACCACCGAATCCATCAATTTCCTCGTCGAGAGCGGCCATGCCGAGGATCTCGCCGCCGCCCTCAAGCGCTGGCAGACCGAGCAAAACCTCCGCGCCCCCGTCCTCCTTTGGATCGTCAAGAACCGCCATTCGAAGAAATTCGCCAAGCTCCTCGCCGAGCTCATCACCCCGCGCCTGCTCAGCGCCATTTTCTTCGCCATCGATTACGAGGCCCTGCAGGCCTCCAACGCGCGCCGCATCCCGCTGGCTGAAATCCTCAGCGACGACGTCGACCTCATCAGCGACCTGCTCTCCACCGCCGACCCGGAAACCGCGCGCGACCTCGCCAACACCCTCCTGCTCAACCAGGGCTTCGAGGAGCTCACGAAAAAATCCCTGCTCGCCCGCTTCATCAAGATTTTCCCCAACATCCAGTCGCTCGTCGCCGAGGCCGCCGAAAGCAAGGACGAGCAGCTGCTCGTCTCCCGCGCCAGCTACGAACGCAAGCGCGAGGAATACGAGACCATCGTTTCCAGGAAAATCCCCGAAAACTCCAAGGCCATCGCCACGGCCCGCGAACACGGCGATCTCAAGGAAAACTCCGAGTACAAGATGGCCAAGCAGGACCAGCAGGTGCTCATGGCCCAGAAGACCCTCCTCGAGAAAGACCTCGCCCGCGCCCGCATCACCGATTTCAAGGACGCGACCATCGAGCAGGTCAGCGTCGGCAGCATCGTCAGTCTCCGCGACGATGCCGGCAAGGAAGTGAACTACACGCTCCTCGGCGTCTGGGACAGCGATCCGGACAACCGGCTGATTTCGTACAAGACCCCGCTGGGCCAGGCCCTCCTCTCGAAAAAAGCCGGCGACCGCGTGAAGCTGAAGCTCAGCGGCAGCGAGCACGAGTACGTCATCGCTGGCATCAGCCGCTACGTGGACGCGCGGAACTAAGCCGCTCTCTGTGGCTCACCGCGCCTCCACCGCATGGAGCATATCGTAAAAGGCTTCGCCATTGGTTTCGCCGTAGCCGCGCCGGTCGGCCCGGTCGGCCTGCTCTGCATCCGCCGCAGCATCCTCGATGGCCGCCTCGCCGGCTTCGTCACCGGCCTCGGTGCCGCGACGGGCGATTCGATCCTCGGCTTCATCGCCGCGCTTGGCCTCACGTCCGTGACGGTGTTTCTCACCGGCCATGCCCGGGGCTTCCAGCTCATCGGCGGGCTCTGCCTTCTCGCCATCGGCATGGCCACTATCCGCAGCCGCCCGCCCGAGCGCACGCGCCAGCCCGTGCATGCGCCCAACCTCACTGCCGCCTACGTCTCCACGGTCTTCATCACTCTCGCGAATCCCATGACCATCGCCGGGTTCATCGGCATTTACACCGGCTTCGGCGTCGGCCTCGCCACGACCGGCCTCGCGC
>DASYOA010000351.1:0-3501 GCA_036008265.1 Opitutaceae bacterium | reverse complement strand
GGCCTCGTTGTCGGCGGCGATTTCGCGCACGGTGGCGGAGACGTATTTGATGACGCTGCCGTAGCCGGGGCAGTGGTCGGTGCCGACGAGGTCGTTGTCGATGGTCTTCGGCACGCCGATGACGCGCATTTCCCAGCCTTGTTGCTGGGCGAGCTTGGAAATCTTGTCGGCCGTGTCCTGCGAGTCGTTGCCGCCGCAGTAGAAAAAGTAGCGGATATTGTGCGCCTTGAAGACCTCGATGACGCGCTCGAAGTCCTGCTGCTTTTTGAGCTTGTAGCGCACGGTGCCGAGGGCGGCGCCGGGTGAGTGGCGGAGGGCGCGGATTTGCTGCTGCGACTCGGCGGCGAGGTCGATCAGGTCTTCCTGCAGGATGCCGAGCACACCGTTGAGGCAGCCGTAGATCTCCTCGACGCAGCTGTGGTTGAGCGCTTCGGCGACGACGCCGGCGACGCTGGCATTAATGACGGCGGTGGGGCCACCGGATTGGCCCACCAAGACATTTCCTACGAGTTCAGCCATGACAAGTTTGAGTAAAGGTTTAAAAAACGCGAAAGGACACAAAACGGGTTGCGCGCGGCGGAGGCAAACGAAAATTTCCTCGATTAACGAGGACGTTGCGAACGGGCAGGTGGATAAGGGCCTTCCCTCACAGCAATCTGCCCGGGCGATAGGAGGCCGCCTGCGGGTATTTGCGCGCGAGCGGCTTAACCTCGGACACGAAAGCGTCCACTTGGTGAGGGGCGGCACCGACGAAGCGGCTGCTTTCGGCGAGAATGGCCTGAAGCTGCTTTTTGCCGAGGCCGATGCGCTTGTCGCCGGCGATGAGCGCGAGCAGGTCGATATCGCCGTTGGTTCGGCCGGAGCGCATGGCCTTGGCCGCGGCGAGTGCGTGTTCCTTGATGGCGGCGTGCGCGGTTTCGCGGCCGGCGCCGTGTTTCACGGCTTCCATCAAAATCGTGGTGGTGGCGAGGAAGGGCAGGTTGCGCTCGTTCTCCGCAGCGATGGCGGAGGGAAAAATCTCCATCTGCATGAGCACGGTGAGAAACGTCTCGAGCAAACCGTCGATGGCGAAAAACGCATCGGGCAGCGCGACGCGGCGCACGACCGAGCACGACACGTCGCCCTCGTTCCACTGGTGGCCGGCGAGGCCGGCGGTCATCGTCACATAGCCGCTGAGCGTGGTGGTGAAGCCGCAGATGCGCTCGCAGTTTCTCGCGTTGACCTTGTGCGGCATGGCCGAGGAGCCGACCTGGCCGTCCTGGAAGCCCTCGGTGAGCAGGCCCTGTCCGGCCATGAGGCGCAGCGTTGTGGCGAAACTCGTCGCGGCCGCCGCCACCTGGTACAGTGCGGTTACCACGTCGAAATCGAGGCTGCGCGGGTAAACCTGCCCGACCGCGATCAGCGAAGCGCGGAAACCGAGGTGCTTGAGCACGCGGGCCTCGAGTTCGGCCACCTTGTCGGCGCGGCCGCCGAGCAGCGTGAGCTGGTCGAGCTGGGTGCCGACGGCGCCTTTCAAGCCGCGCACGGGATAGCGGTCGATCAGCCCCTCCAGGCGCGCGAAGGCGATCAGCAGCTCCTGGCCAAACATCGCGAAACGCTTGCCGAGGGTGGTGGGCTGCGCGGGGACGTTGTGCGTGCGAGCCGTGATCATGACGTCGCGGTGAGCCTCGGCGTGGCGCGCGAGCCCGAGCAGCGCGACGACCATCTTGTGGTGAACCACCTTCATCGAACGGACGATCTGCAGCTGCTCGACGTTTTCGGTGAGGTCGCGGCTGGTCAGTCCCAGGTGGATGAACTGGCGGTTGGCCAGCTCGGAAAATTCCTCGATGCGCGATTTTACGTCGTGCAGCGTCACGCGCTCGCGCTTGGCGATGGAGGTGAGGTTGACGAGGGTTTTGACGCGCTCGTAGTCCTTGATCGCCTCGGCCGGGATGGGCACGCCGAGATCCTTCTGCGCCTTCATCACCGCGATCCAAAAATCCCGTTCGAGCAGCACGCGGCCCGGCGCGGACCAGATGTCCTTCATCGCCGGCGAGGCATAGCGCTCCGCGAGGACGTTCGCGATGGGCGCAGGCGGCGTGACGAGGTCGGCGATATCCTCCGTGGCGTCAGGCGGCGGCGCGGGTTTGGCGGCGGTGTCGGTCGGTGGCTTTTTCAAAGGCGAGGAACCCCACGCATAACAATTGGCGCAGGGTTGACGACAGAAAAAGGGCCAAGCCCTTTTTGATTTCAGATTTCAGATTCCAAATTTCAGATCAGATTTGAAATCTGAAATTTGGAATCTGAAATCACGCTGCCTGACGGCATCGTATCACGACGCCGTCAGGCAGCGTACCGCCATGGCCCGGAGGACTTCCTCCTGTTCGTTGGGACGGCGGATGATTTCCTCGAAGGCGGCGATGAGCTCGTGCTGGTTGTCGATGAGGCGGCGGAGCGAGGGGAGCCTGCCGCTGGCGAGCTTGCCGAGATACCAAGGGTTCTGGGTGAAGATATTGTAGGCGCTTTTCTCGCCCGCGGCCTCGCCAAATTTCGCGGCGTGGGCGGTGGCGGCGCGCGGCAGGCCGTCCACCCCGCGCGGGCCGAGGTGCACCTCGCCGGCGTCGAGCAGCGCGCGAAGCTGGAGCAGGATGCGGTTGCGGTTTTGCAGCGCGCTGATGACGGGGCGCGCGTCGCCGCCCGCGAAGAAATGCCGGTGCAGGGCGGCGAGGGCCCACTTGAGGTCGCCGCTGAAAAACGCCTCGGCCGCCTCGAAGAAGTCGCCCTCGGCGGTGTTGGGCGTGAGCTCGATGACGTGGCTTTCCTCGATGATCGCGCCGCCTGTCCCGAGCGGGGTCGAGGGATCACCCGCCTTCGCCGAGGCTTCCGCCGTCGCTGAAGCTTTGGCGGACAAGTCGGCGGGCAAGCCCGCATAGGTGGCGAGCTTGCGCACTTCCTCGACGAGCAGGCGGGTGTTGGCGCCGACTTTGGCGAGGAGCAGCTCGACGGCGCCGGGGGCAAACGTCACGCCGAGCGAACGCGCTTCGGCCAGCACGATGCCTGCCAGCGCATCGCCGCCGGCGTCGCTGTCGCCGCCGATGAGCGCGAAATCCGCGGTTTTTTCGCACCACTTGGGAAAGGCGCGGCGGCGATCGACCGGGGCGGCGGTGATGAGCACGGCCGCTTCGGCGGGATTCACCGCGGCCAGAAGCTGCTGCAGGTCCTCGACCAGTTTCAACGTGCCCTCGGCGCGGCCGGTGACGTTGTCGGCCAGGAAACTCACGTCCTTCAGCCAGACGACGCGGCCGCCGCCGAACATCGGCACGGTTTGCACGGCTTCGCGGAAACGGTTTATGGCGGCCTCAACCTCGCTGATGTTGGCGGCGAAACCGCTGATGATTTCGCGCGAAAACTCGTCCAGCTCGGCCCCCGCGAGGGCCGCGAACTTCTCCTGGCCGATCCTGTTCACCAGGTAGTCGTCCTGGCCGCAGACAAAGGCGAAGTTCTTGGCGGTGGGCATGGAGC
>DASYOA010000350.1:0-4434 GCA_036008265.1 Opitutaceae bacterium | reverse complement strand
GGCGTCGACCCGTCGGCGCTGGTCAAGGAAGACGAAGCGAAATGGCCCGCGCTGGCCCGTTTGCTGGGCCAGCCGCTTGCCGACTTGCAGCAAAAATTTTCCGAAAAAAACCGCTTGTCCACGGATGCCCACGCGGAAAATGACGAGGATGCCCAGGAAGTTGTTTCCGCGGGTGACGAACACGAGGTCCATTGGGTCAAACTCAGCGATTCCGTTGATGAGTCCACTTATGACCAGATCAAGGCGCTGAATGTCCGGGGCGTTTACGGCAGCCGAGTTTATTCACGGGATTACCCGCAGAACCAGCTGGCCGCCCACGTCATTGGCTATGTGAACAAGGAAGGCGATCCCGTCACCGGCCTCGAGCGTTACCTTGATTTTTACCTGCGCGGTGAGAATGGCTGGCTTGAGTCCGAGCGCGACGGCTTGCGCCACGAGCTCGCGCAGTTTCGCTCGCGCACCGTCGCTCCGTCCGATGGCTACGGCACGGTGCTGTCCATCGACACGGCGGTGCAGCACATGGTCGAGGAGGAGCTGCAAAAAATCGCCGACAAATATCACCCGCTAAAAGCCACGATCATCGTCAGCGACCCGCGCACCGGCTTTCTCCTCGCGCTGGGCAACTGGCCCACGTTCAACGTCAATGACTACAACAAGGCCAGCCTCGACGCGCAGCGCAACACGGCGGTGGCCGACATGATGGAGCCCGGCTCCACCTTCAAGATCGTGGCCGCTTCCGCGGCGCTCAACGAAGGGCTGGTTTCTCCCGCGACCCGGTTCGACTGCACGCTCGAGACCGTCACTTACAAGGGCATGATTCGCCGCCTCCCGCGCGAAGACGTGTCGGACCATTTTGACACCCCGCTTACCGTCGCCGAGATCGTGGCGAAGTCGTCCAACAAAGGCGCGGCGCAACTGGGCATGCTGCTCGGCGAGCAAAAGTTTTATGACTACGCCCGCGCCTTCGGCTTCGGCCAGCTTACCGGGTTTCCCGTGGGCGGCGAAATCCCGGGCGAGATGGCCCCCCCTTCGAAATGGGACGGCCTTACCATCACGCGCATGCCGATGGGGCAGTCCGTCGGTGTCACCCCCATGCAGATTCACTGTGCCATGGGCGTGATCGCCAGCGGCGGCGTGCTGATGCGCCCGCAGGTCATAAAGCAAATCCGCGATACCAACGGCCAGGTGGTGTACCAATTTGCTCCCATGGTGACGCGCCGCGTTATCAGCGCGCATACCGCGCAGACCATGGCCCACCTGCTGATGGGCGTTGTTTCGTCCGACGGCAATGCCATCGAGGCGGCGATCCCCGGTTTTGAGGTCGCCGGAAAAACCGGCACTGCACAAAAAGTCATCAACGGTCACTATTCGGACCACCATCATATCGCGTCGTTTGTCGGCTTTTTTCCCGCCAGCAATCCGCAGGTTGCCATCACGGTCATCGTGGATGATGCCGATGCCTTCACGCCCGGCGGCACCGCTTACGGCCATATCGTGGCTGCGCCTGCTTTCAAGCACCTCGGCGAGCAACTTATCCAATACCTTGATATTCAGCCACCCGTGGCGTCCGAAGGATCACAGTTTGCGATGGAAGGAGGCCTGCGGTGATCGGTTATCTCGTCCAGGACTATCCGCTGATCCACGCCTTTCAGACCCGACCCCTTGGCCGCACGCGAAAAGAGGTTAAGTTTGTTTCAGACATTTTCCGCATGGCACCCAAACTCCAGGATCTTTTTGAGGACGGCGAACTTCTCGCCGTGAAAGGCGCGCTCGACCGGCCCATCTCCGGCCTCGTGATGGACAGCCGTCGCGTCGTGCCCGGCAACCTCTTCTTTGCCTTGCCCGGTTACCGCGCCGATGGCGCCAGCTTCATCGACGAAGCCATCGGGCGTGGGGCCATTGCGGTCGTCACGGAAAAGCCGCCGGTGCATCCGCATGCCAAGGTGGTTTTTCTCCAGGTGGCCAACGCCCGCGCCGCGCTCGCCCGCGTCGCCCAACGCTACTACAAATTTCCCGATCGCGACCTCGGCGTCGTCGGTGTCACCGGCACCAACGGCAAGACCACCGTCGCGCACCTCACCAAGCATTTCCTGGAAAACGAGGGACGCACCGGCCTCATCGGCACGATCAATTACGATCTCGGGGCGCGCACCGTGCCCTCGTTCAAGACGACGCCCGAGGCGCTCGACCTCTTCGGCATGCTCGCACAAATGCGCGACGCCGGCTGCCGCCAGGCGGTGATGGAAGTCAGCTCGCACGGCATCGACCAGCAGCGCGTCCTCGGCCTGCAGTTTGCCGCCGTCATTTTCACCAACCTCACGCGCGACCATCTCGATTACCACAAGACACTTGAGTCGTATTTCGCGGTGAAGACGCGCCTGTTCACGGGGGAAGTCGGCCCCGTGCCTCGCCTCGCCATCGTCAACCTCGACGATCCGCACGGCGCGGAACTCGTCGCAAAAATTCCCGCGGCCGCGCGGGTCGTCACCTTTGGCGAAAATCCCCGCGCCGACGTGCGGGCCGAAGCGATCGCACTCAATTTCAAGAACACGACCTTCCGCCTCGTCTGGCCCCGCCTTCGCCAAGGCTTCGGCGGGCAGGCCGGAGGCGCCGAGTCCGGCAGGGTCGAAGACTCGTGCGATGTCGATTCCCCGTTCATCGGCCGCTACAACATCAGCAACCTCCTGGCCGCGACGGCCACCGCGTGGGCCCTGGGCCGCGACCCGAAGGTTTTTCTCGCGAGCCTCGCGACGTTTCGCGGCGTGCCCGGCCGCATGGAACGCATCGAGGAAGGCCAGGCCTTCAACGTGCTGGTGGACTATGCCCATACCGATGACGCGCTGCGCAACGCGCTCGGCATGCTCCGCGCCATCACGCCCGGCCGCCTGCTCGTCGTCTTCGGCTGCGGCGGCAATCGCGACCGTACCAAGCGCCCGCTGATGATGCGCGCGGTGCAGGATTTCGCCGATTTCGCCTGGGCCACGGCCGACAACCCGCGCAGCGAGCCGCTCGCCCAGATTTTTGCCGACATGAAAACCGGCGTGATCGCGCCGGAAAAAATCACCTGGACCGATGACCGCCGCCGCGCGCTGAGCCTCGCGCTCGACGTCGCGAAACCCGGCGACTGCATCCTCGTCGCGGGCAAGGGCCATGAAAGCTACCAGGAGTTCGCCGACACGGTCATTCCCTTCGACGACCGGCAGGTCGTCCGCGAGCTCATCGGCATCAAACAACTTAAAACCGGATGAGCGTTTTTTCACCCAGTCAACTGGCCGCCTGGACGGGTGGCACCTGGACCGCGCAGCCCGCGATGCCGCTGAGGGGTTTCGCCATCGATTCGCGCCTGCTTTCCCCCGGCCAGGTTTTTGTCGCGCTGAAAACCGACAAGCGGGACGGACACAAATTTCTCAAAGCCGCGGAGGCGGCCGGGGCCAGCGCGGCGATGGTCGCGCTCGCCGACGCGCACAGTGCGCTGCCGCAGCTGGTCGTGCCCGATCCGCTGGCGGCCTTTCAAACCATCGCCCGCGAACACCGCCGGACTTTCCCCGGGAAAGTCGTCGGCATTTCCGGCAGTTGCGGCAAGACCTCCACCAAGAATCTCCTCGCGCTCCTGCTCGGCGGCGAGTCCGGCGACGTGCTCGCCACCGAGGGCAATCTCAACAACCACCTCGGCGTCCCGCTTACGCTCACGCGCCTCGAGCCCACCCAGCACAAGTTCGCCGTCGTCGAGGCCGGCATCAGCGCGCCCGGCGAGATGGCCCCGCTGGCCAGGATGATCGAGCCCGACCTCGCGCTCATCACGCTCATCGCGCCTGCGCACCTCGAGGAACTCGGCGACCTCGATGGCGTCGCGCGCGAAAAGGTCAAACTGCCCATTGCCCTCCGCGCGAGCGGCATCGCCGTTTTCCCCCGGCAATGCGCGGAACTCACCCCGTTCCGCGAACTCGGCGTGCGCACGCTCGTGGTCGAGCCCGCCGAGGTGCTGCGCCCGGCCGAGCCGCCGAAGGACCGCGTTTTCTTCGCCGTGTCGCACCGCGACGACAACACCGTCGTGGCCATCGCGTATGGCGCGCCGCCGCCGCTCATTTTCACCCTGCGCCGGATCTCCAACGGCATGGCGCAAAATGCCGCGCTCGCCATCTGCTCCGCCCTCTGGCTCGGCGTGCCGCACCAGGTCGTGCAGGAACGCCTCGCCTCATGGCAGCCCGCCCAGTGGCGCGGTGAGCTCCGCCACGAGGAAGGCCGTTCGCTCTACCTCGATTGCTACAACGCGAACCCGGCCTCGATGGCCGATGCGTTGGAAATGTTTTTTGCCACCGTGCCGGCCGACGAGCCGCGCCTTCTCGTGCTGGGTGGCATGGAGGAACTGGGCGAGCGCGCGGCGGACTATCACTGCAAGCTCGGCCTCTCCCTGTGCCTGGGCGAACAAGACCA
>DASYOA010000349.1:0-7428 GCA_036008265.1 Opitutaceae bacterium | reverse complement strand
CGCCGCCTGGGCCATGAGGTGATTGAAGCGACAGATGGCGAGGAAGCATGGGCCCTGCTCCAGGCCGGCGGTATCCGCGTCGTGGTCTGCGACTGGATGATGCCGCGCCTCGACGGCCTCGAACTCTGCCGCCGCATCCGGGCGCGCCTGGGGGCCGAATACGTTTATTTTATCCTGCTCACCGGCAACAGTGCCAGCGACGACAACCAGCGGGCCGCGGCCGAGGCCGGCGTGGACGATTTTCTCACCAAGCCGCTCGATCCGCAGGAAATGTGGATGCGCCTGCGCGTGGCCGAACGGATTCTCCGCTACGCCACGCAGGTCAGCCAGCTCGAGACCTTCCTGCCGATCTGCTCCTACTGCAAAAAAATCCGCGACGACAAAAATTATTGGCAGCAGATCGAGTCCTACATCAACAAGCGCACCGGCACGGACTTCAGCCACTCCGTCTGCCCCGACTGCTACCAAAAGGTCATTGTGCCCGAGCTGGAGAAACTCCGTGCCTCGGCCCCTGCGCCCCATGCCGAGCGAACGCGTTGACCGCCCGCCTTCGCCAGAGCTTCTGCGGGTAAACCTCGAGGAACGCCTCGCCTGGCTCGAACGCCACGTCACGGAGCAGGACAAGGCCATGCTGGCCCTGAACGAGGAACTCGCGCGCCTGCGCGCCGAGCTGAAAAAAATTCGCGAACGCCCCGCGGCCGGATCCGAAAACAGCGAGCCGCCCGATTCAAATGATCGCCCGCCGCATTATTGAGAGCTGCATTTCTGCTTAGAGAGAATGCAGTTGGTAGGGCGAGGCGTCCTCGACGAGCCGCGGCGCGCCCGGCGGTCGCGCCCTACCCATGACGGCCAAAGCAAAAAACGCTTAGAGATTTTTCGGTTTAGACAGACCCATGATGGGCGAAATTGTCATTCCTCGCACGGTTCGGAATGACAAAGTAAAGGATGTGTCGCAAGGGCATGCCAATGCGACTAATTAAATCGAAACCGCTCCAGCGTCTGGTTCGGCGTGCTATTTATTTAGTATCGATGGCGATGGTTCTTCGGGTGCTGAAGAAATCTGGCAATGGATCGAGTATATAATCCGAAACCCTGAGCCGATCGAGTTTCTCGATGAAACCACCCACAGTTTCACCGAGTTCGATAGAATCGCCGAAGAGAATATTAACGGGCTTATCGTCATCGGTCTTGAGTGCTGTCAAAATCTGGCGACGCAAATCGCTGTAGCGCGGACTCTTGATCTCGCGGAGCCCAAGCATGCAATAAAGTGTCCCAGCCGGGGATGCATGATTGAGAGTCTTTAAGAATCTTGCTTCTGGGTTAGGGGAATGCCTGAGGATCGCGGTAAAGGCCCAGGCCTCCTCTGACGTATTTCCGCCACCAAAACCAGTATGCGCGGTCGCAAAGACGTCAGCATGCTCGAGAATCGCCGCAGCTTTATCTAAGATGGCGGGCGCGAGTTGGCCCGAATGATCATCGGCGTGCGATAGCGTGGTGCAAATCCCGATGAGAAAAATAGCGAGGGCAACCCTCATTATTGTGTCGAGCAGGTTGCTCACCTGGAATTCCACCATCACGGCGGCAGTTGAAAGTGGCCTGCGACGATGCCGGGTACGGTGATGTCTTCGTCTATCTCATCCCAGCGAAGCGAGTGGCCATCGAGCTCGAGCTTTACCTTTTTCAACTGTGCATCCGTGGCCTGATGCAAAAGCCGGAATCTGTCTGCGGGGAAGCCAATGATGCGGCCATCGGTAAGCTCAACGAAAATGGTGCGCTTTTCGGTCCACGCACGCAGCGCAACGGGTTCGACTTCGCTGATGGCGGTCTTATCGGTGGCCGTGGAACTCATGATAGCTGGAAAGTAACATCATTTGATGTTCAAAAACAAGTCTCTCGATGGTGCGTAAGTCGTGGGCGGAACGCCGCGATTACGAGCCAACCGCACATCATCGAGCCAGAATTTACACGCACCAGCAGGCGTACGTACGTGGATGTGGGGCGGTTCGCCCAACTCGTCAGAATAAAAATGAAAACGAAACGAGCCGATGCGCAAAACCGTTGGCATGATGCTCAAAACGCCGCCGTCACTTCCGCCTGCTGGCCGGGGTCGAGCGTGAACTTGTCAAGGGTGGCGCAGACGATCTCGTCGTTTTTATAGAGCTTGGCGTGGACGGGCTTGGTGGCGTCGGCGGTCTCCCAGCGCCATTTGCCGATGGAGACAAACTGCAGCGGCACGCCCTCGTCCCAACTCAGGCCGGGACCGTCGCCACGAAGGAAAAGTTTATTGCCGATGCCGATGTAGGCGGTGACGAGCAGGCGCGTGGCGCCGTCGGCCGAGACCGCGGTAACGGGCGTGGATTCTTCGGGCGAAGCTTGGGAAAATTCATCGCCGGCCGTGGATGAAGACGGGGCGGGGGATGCGCCCGCACTTTTTGCGGAGGCGTCAAAGTCGAGCGAAGGTGCCGTGTCTTCGCCCTTCGATTTTTTTTGGGCGCGTTTGCGCGGAGTTTTCGATTCTTCCGCGGGAGTCTCGATAACGGTGGATTCGACAGGCTCACCACGGGTGGTGGCAACGATGGCAGGTTTTTCTTCGACGGCCTGTTCGACGGATTCGACCAGTTCGACGGATGCGACAGGCTCACCGCGAGCCGGCTCAGGGCGGGCGGGTTCGACTGGCGGAGCTTCCGGCTCTTTGCGGGCGGGCGTGCGTTTGCGCGGGGCCTTTGGCTCTTCGGCGGGAGCCTCCGAAGCAACAGCTTCAATTATCGTCGGCTTTTCTGCGACGACCGGTGCAACTACTGCCGGTTCGTTGGGAGGAGCTTCGGGTTCCTTGCGTGTGGAGGCCCGCGCGAGCGCCGGCTTTTCCTCGGGCAGCGGAGCCGCGCCGGACCGTTCGGCCGATGCGACAGGCTCACCGCGAGCAGGCCCGTTCGATAAACTCAGGGTCCCGAGCCTGTCGAGGGACTCAGGGCTGGCGGAAAATTTCTCGGCCAAGGCGGAGAGCGCGGCAATCTTGGCATCGAGTTGCTTGAAAATTTGCGCGGCTTTGGCGTCCAGCTTGTCCCCGGCCGCAGCGAGATTTTTTTGCGCGCCGGCCTCGAATTTGGCGAGTTCGGTCACGGCCTGGCGGATGTGATCGGCGGTGGTGGCGAGGCGTTCGCTTTCGGCCTGCTCGGCCGCGGAAGATTCTTTCTTGGCGGCCGAGACTTCCGCGAGGCGCTGTTTGACCTCGTTCATTTTTTCCTGGAAGAGGGCGGGCAGTTGTTCGACGGACTTGAGGCTCTTGGTCGCGGCTTCGGCGATGCCGGGCAGGCTTTGGGCGGCGATGCTGATTTGTTCGGCGGACGAAGTGATGGTGTGGGCGAGGGCCTCAAGCCCGCGCTGGCGTTCGTCGAGGGCCTCGTTCCGCTTGCTTTCATAGTCGGCGATGAAGGGCCAGGTGCCGAGCATGGCGCCGAGCGCAACGCAGGCGACGATCAGGATAAGCGGTTTGCCGGCGAAGGGATTGTGGCTGTAGAAGCCGATGGCCAGGGCGAGGCCGAGGAGCAAGGCATCGCCGGCAAGAAAGGGCCACTTGGGCATCCGCGGAGTGTCGGCTGGGAGCAAGGACATGGGGCGCGCTGGCGTTGGCAGAGCTTTTTGCGCCGCGCCGCGATTTTCTCAAGGCGAAAGGTGACATTCCGTGATCTAAAATAGAGTTGTCTGTGGTCTGGCCTCTATTAAGCTAAACAGACAGAGGATGAACTTCTCTCATTTCATGCGCATTGAGCGGAAGGAACGTGGCGGCTCACGCCACTATGTGGTGCACGTCGGCGAACCAAAGTTCACCATGGAGCTGGAGCTGGACGGAGCGGCGCCGGACAAAATTGGCCGCGGGATCATCCGGCGCGTGTCGTTGCCCAACTCATGGGCGGGCGATTACGGCCGGTGCGCGCAGGCGTTGTTCACGGCGCAGGAATTTTTCCGGCAGTCGTTCAGCGAGCCCACGCCCAAGCGGGAGCCGCGGCGTTTTCGCCGGTGAGGTGTTCACACAAAAGCGCGGAGAAGCCGATCGACCAAACCATTTTGAACAGAAGATCGCGAAGCGTCGCTGGATTTTCTCGATCAAAGGCAAAAACAAAGCCGGCTTGGAAATTTGGTGCGAGCCAACACCAGACTCTTCGTTTCCTTTGCGACCTTCTGTGAAAACTGCCTTGGAGAAACCGCGGTGCGCCCGGCGGCAACAAGTGCGCAGGCTCGGTGTTCGTCCTTACCTCAAAAGGCTGAGTTCGAGCTGCATTGGTATCAGCTGAATTTTGCGACGATGGCCGCGTGCAGGCGCGCCCATTCGGCGGGAGCGAGGTCATCTTTGCGACCGGGTGAAACCTGGCGGTGGTCGGTCATGCGGTCGGGCGTCCAGCCATGGCGGGCCCAGCGTGCGGCCAGCCACTCGAGGGCGGAGGAGATCTGCGCTTCGGTGAGCGGCGCGGCGTTGGTGTCGCCCGCGAAGGCGAGGCCGAGCAGAAAGTCGTTGCAGCGCGTGCGTCCGAGGAATGACGAAGCACCGGCGTGCCAGGCAATTTGCCCATCAGGCACGAGCGTGCAACGCGTGCCGTCGAGGTCGATGAGCACATGGTAGCTGACCTTGCTCGCCGGATCGAGCAGGCGGGCGAGGGCGTCGGCGAACGGCGCGACGCTGTGGTGAAACAGCACGCCTGCGCATTCGTGCGGCGGCGTGAGGTCGCGGTTGGGCGAAAGCTGGGTGAGTTCGGGGAAGGGCACGGGAAAGTCGAGAGTCCAGCGTTTAGAGCTGAGAGACGGATGAGTGATGAGTAAAATTGAAATTATCTCCGGGCGATTCAGACGAATTTTCTCTCGACTCTGGGCTCTCTGCTCTCGACGGCTTCCGTCCTACAGCCTTCTCCACGCCAGAAAGCAGAGCGAGCCGAGCATGCCGATGCGGATGGAACCTTCGAAGGTGAGGATGACGAGGACCCACTTGATGCCGCAGTTGCGGCGGAGCGCAGAGCCAATGAGGGTGCTTGCGACCAGCACGGCCGCGTAGACGCGGCCGAAGGGCGGCAAAAGCATCGCGAGCATCCACAGCCAGTAGAACATGAGGCCCGCGCTCCAAAAAAACGCGGTGACTTCGCTCAGGCCAAGCGTGCGCGGATCAGCGCCGCGGGCGATCTGTTTGATGCCAAGATAACGTTCGCCGATGACAAACTGCCAGAGCTCAAAGAGGATGAAAAGCGGTGCGAGCAGCACAAGCGGCGACATCGCGCCATTCTGGGCGAAAGGCGCCGCGCGCCAAGGCTTAACCGCTCGCCCATCGACGTTGAGAACCGAAGCCGGAACAAAATCACAAACGCCAAACACCAAAAAACCAGGAATTTAGAACCTTCAACCTTGGCGCATTCCTCATCGCGCCAATGCCATTTGGGATTTCTTTGGGATTTGGCTATTGGCGTTTGTGATTTGCGCGCCTCAATGGGCGCTATTCCTGGCTCACAGGGTCGTTGTAGCGTCAATTGCAGGGCGGATGGGCGCGCAAAAACGCGTTGCGAACCGTGGTTTCAACGCTACCATGTCGCTCCGACATGAATCTCACTGTCGGCTGCACGCTCGGCTACCAGATCCTTTCGCCAGCGGCTCACTTCACGTTCAATATTCTCGTCAACACCGACGCCCAGCAGCGCCTTATCAGCGAAAGCGTGGTCTGTATGCCCGAGATTCACTCCGAGCGGGTGGCCTCGTCGAAAGGCAACCGCGTGCTGCGGGCCGATGCGGCCCCGGGATTGTTTGAGTTGCATTACAGCGCCACCGTCGAGGTCACGCGCCCGCCGCCGCCCGTCGAGGTCAGGCACGACCATCCCGGCCGCCTGCCGCTCTCGATTCTCACCTACATGCTGCCGAGCCGTTATTGCGAGAGCGACCGCTTCACGCAGATCGCCTTTGAGCTTTTCGGAAAAATTGACAACCGCGCCGAGCAGGTTCGCGAAATCTGCCGCTGGGTGGACGACAATCTTGAATATAAACCCGGCGCAACCGACTCGCGCACTTCCGCCTGGGATGTGTGGATGCTGCGGAAAGGTGTCTGCCGCGACTACACGCACCTAGCCATCGCGTTCTGCCGCGCGCTCAACATCCCGGCGCGCTATGTCGGCAACTACGCGGCCGGACTCGAGCCGATGGATTTTCACGCGGGGCTGGAGGCCTATCTCGGCGGCGCGTGGCAGCTGTTTGACCCGAGTGACCAGATCGCGCCGGAAAAAACCGTGGTCATCGCCCGCGGTCGCGACGCCGCCAACGCCGCGCTCACGACCATCTTCGGCAAAGTCACGGTCACGCAGGTCAAGGTGTCGTGTGCGGTCGTGCCGGCCGCGGTGCCCGGCGTGCAGGTCGCCTGAAAAATGCCGCCCAGCTTATGCGCACCTTCGATTCCCTCAGTGAAAAGGAAATTCTGGCGCTGGCCATTTCGCTCGAAGAGGAGGATGGGCGCATTTATGCGGACTTTGCCGACGGCTTGAGGGAAGGTTATCCCGAGCAGGCGAAGAAATTTGAGGCCCTGCGCGCTGACGAAGATGGCCACCGCCACCGGCTGCTCACGCTCTATGGCGAGCGATTTGGCGGCCACATTCCTCTGCTCCGCCGCCAGGACATGAAAGGCTTCGTCAGCCGCCGCCCGGTCTGGCTCACGCGCCCGCTCGGCTTGAATGCCGTGCGCAAACAGGCCGCGCTGATGGAGCTGGAGACGCGCCGGTATTATGAACTGGCCGCGCGCCGCACGACCGACACGGGCATCCGCCAGCTGCTAGGCGACCTGGCCGAGGAAGAACGCAAGCACCAGGACACCGCCGAGAGCATTGCTTCGGCTGAACTCAGCGAGACCGAGCAGACCACGGCGCAACGGCTGTTCGTGCTGCAAGTCGTCCAGCCCGGCCTGGCGGGCCTGATGGACGGCTCGGTCTCCACGCTCGCGCCGCTTTTTGCCGCGGCTTTTGCCACCAACAACAGCCATGAGACATTTGCCGTCGGCCTTGCGGCCAGTGTCGGCGCGGGTATCAGCATGGGTTTCGCCGAAGCCCTGTCCGACGACGGCAGCCTCACCGGCCGCGGCCGTCCTTATGTGCGCGGCGTGGTGTGCGGGCTGATGACCGCGCTGGGCGGCCTGGGCCACACGCTGCCTTACCTGCTGCCGAACATGCACACGGCGACGACCATTGCCATCGGCGTCGTGATGGTGGAACTCGGCGTCATCGCGTGGGTGCGCAAATATTTCATGGATACGCCGCTGCTCGCGGCGATTTTCCAGATCGTGGTCGGCGGCCTGCTTGTGTTTTTGGCCGGCATCCTCATCGGCAGCTCGTGAGCAAATGCGCCGCGTCCGCTAAAATAAAAAGCGCGGACCGGGGGAGGTCCGCGCTTTGGGGGTTATGGTTTGGTTGG
>DASYOA010000348.1:0-2422 GCA_036008265.1 Opitutaceae bacterium | reverse complement strand
GCGCGCAGTCTGTTCAGCAGTTCTGCCGCTCCGTGCTTGAAGTGCCACGCGACCGGCGATCCATCGCACGATCGCACGGCCACCGCGCCCAACTTTCTCCAGGCCAAGGGGCGCTTGAAAGCGGATTGGGTAGAACGCTGGATCATCGACCCGCAAGCGATCAGTCCAGGCACGTCGATGCCTTCCGGGCTTTTCAAGCGGGAGAACAACCGCTGGATCTTCGCAGGACCAACGCCGCCATCGTTCCAGGGTTATGACAAGGATCACACCAAGCTGCTGGTAGATTACATTTTGCAGCTCACCGCGGATGAGCAGCGGAGAGTGAGCGCGTCGATGGGGCATGCACGAGCCGCCAACGGCGGTGGGCCGTCCGTCGGGACTGCGGCGGCCGGCCGGGGGCGCGAATAGAATTTGAGTGAGTTTTTAAATTTAAAGCGAGGTGTCGTCACAACATGAAAACCAAAAAATGGCTCGCGATTTGTATCTTGCCCGGGCTTGCCCTGTTGTCAGGATGCGGCAAGAAGGAAACGGAGGAGCAGCCCGCGACTCCCGCCGCGACGACTCCGGCGGCCACACCCATCGATCCCGCCACAGTGGCCAAGATCAGTGGCACGGTTAAGTTTGATGGGCCGGCACCGAAGGCCGCAAAGATCGACATGAGCCAGGACCCGAATTGCGCCGGTTCGAACACGGCGGAAAATGTTGTGGTTGCCGATGGCAAACTGGCGAATGTTTTTGTTTACGTCAAGGAAGGCTTGGGCAACCGCACATTCGACGTGCCCAAAGACGCGGTGACGCTTTCGCAGGCAGGCTGCAGGTACAAGCCCCACGTGCTCGGCGTGATGGCCGGCCAGACGATCAAGATCGTCAACGCCGACCCAACCACTCACAACATTCACCCCACGCCGAAGAACAATCGCGATTGGAACGAATCCCAGGCTCCGCAAGCCGCCGCCCTCGAGAAAACCTTCGCACGGGAAGAAATATCATTGCCGGTGCAGTGCAACCAGCACCCGTGGATGAGGATGTTCATGAATGTGGTGAAGAACCCGTTCTACGCGGTGAGTGGGCCGGACGGCAAATTTGAAATTACCGGTTTGCCCCCCGGCGATTACACGATTGCTTTCGTCCAGGAAAAACTCGGCGAGCAGGATCAGAAGGTCACGTTGGCCGCGAAAGACAGCAAGACTGTGGATGTGACCTTTAAGCCTTAGCTCTTATCGCAGCTAGGAATCACGTCGCTGGTCAACCTTGGGTATCGGTGCAGTTCGGTTACGGAAGATTCGAGGAGGTGATTTGCTTCCTGTGATGCTCGCGCTTTCTATCTTGCTCGCGCTTATTCCCCTTGCGGGGATTGTTTGGATAATCATCACTAGGTCGCTCACTTCCGTTGACGGACTGTTTATGAGCCTCATTCTTTTGACCTTGTCGGGAGTTTTCTTTTTGAACGTTTTGCTCGAGATGCATGCTCGCGGATGGCTGGCGAAAAGCAAGTCGGCCTCGCCGAAAGGGCCGCCTGCGGCCAAGGCAGGCTAGGGTTCAAGTGAGGACATGGCGGCCAGCCAAATTCCATCCGCGCTTCCCGTGGAGCAGCTAGATCAAATAGCGGGCGCTGCAAGTGCGAGTGATTCTCCTCCACGCGTGCGCCACCGTATGTCCACACGGAATCGGCTGCTGTTTTTCGCGACGGCTTGGTTGATCGTGCTGATGCCATTCCTGTTTTGGTGGAACACCTGGTTTGGCCGCCACCTCTCGGATAAGCAGCTCAGCGAATTCCTCAACGACGAGAAGCATCCGAGGCACATTCAGCACGCGCTAGTGCAGTTGGGCGAGCGCTTGACGATGCATGACGCTAGCGCAACGCGTTGGTATCCCGACTTGCAACGCCTCGCCTCCTATCCCGTGGAAGAAGTTCGCAACACGGATGCTTGGGTCATGGGCCAAGACACTCGGCAGGCCGGGTTTCACGCCGCATTGCTGAAAATGCTCGAAGATTCTTCGCCGATGGTGAGAGGAAACGCCGCGTTGTCGTTGGTCCGCTTCGGCGACGCCGCAGGCCGGCCACAGATTGTTGAGCTATTGCAGCCCGCCCGGATAACAGCTCCAGTCGGCGGCCAGGTGGTCGATACCGACCACGCCGGAACTGCGATTCATCAAGGCGGTTTGATCGCTAAGCTACAGGCCGGGCAGAAGATCACCGAAGTGCGCTCTCCCATCAACGGGCGCATCCGGACGCTTTCTGTGGCGACAGGCGCGGAAGTCTCGTTGGGCCAGGAATTGGCCGACGTGGATCCCGGCGCGGAACAAGTTTGGGAAGCTCTTCGCGCGCTTTATTTGGTGGGCCAGCCTGAGGATTTGCCCGCGATCCGCATCTATCAACGCCACTTGCCGGAAATCCCTGATCGGGTCCAGCAGCAGGCTA
>DASYOA010000347.1:0-3967 GCA_036008265.1 Opitutaceae bacterium | reverse complement strand
ACCTTGATGCGGCCGGAGCCGGACAGGTGGTGGACGTAGCGGGAAAGCTCGTCCACGGTGTAATCCTGCGGAATGCCGACCAGGAGCAGCAGCCAGTCGCGGGGTGCATGCGCGAGCCAAAGATCGATAAGCTCGAGCACGCGTTTCTTGCGATGAAAGCGCGAATAAAAAAGTGCCGTTGGCCGGGTGAAGGCGGCGGGGCAGGCCTCGCGCCAGTGGGCCTCGGCCCGGGCGACCGTGGCCGGATCGGGCGGGGTGACGCCATTGGGCGCAACGCAGACAGGCTGGTTGAAGCCGCAGGCGCGAATGTCATCGGCCTCGGTGGCACTGGTGGCGTGCCAGCCGGATGCGGCGGCCAAGGCGCCGGGGTGGACGAATTTTTCAGCAAGGCGCTTTTTCCAGCGATGGTGACGCCAGGACCAGTGGCTCATCATGCCACGCGGCGCGATGACCAGCGGAATACCCAGGGCAGTGGCGCGTTGATGTGCATAGTGCAAAGTCCGCAGCCACAAGCCATGGCTGTGTAGATAATCGCAGTCCTGCGTGCGCAGCTGGGCCCGCAGACCGCGCGAGGGGCAGAGGCTCGCCGGATGGCCGCGCGGGAAAATGCGCACGTGGAGACTTCCATCCTTGCGGGTTTCCGCCACCGGCCCGGTGCTCAGCAACTCAACCTCGTGCCCCAATCCCGCCAGTGCGGCCGCCAGCGGCGGCACAGCCTTGCTCGGCCCGCCATGACGGGCCTCAAGGCTGGGCACGATGTGAGTAACTCTCATTTATACCGTATTAACCACTAATGCACACTCATTGTCACTAATACTTCAAAGCAGGCAGAAGACCGACTTAACCACTAATGGCTTCAAGCCTTAACCACGAAGACACGAAGCACACAAAGAAAGCCTTTTTAACCACTGATGGGCACTTATGATCACTTATAATTCGGATCGGAGTTTTTTAACCGGAGATAAACGCAGATGTACGCGGATACGGATGGAATTTTTTAGCCACGAAGGAGCACAACGGTCATAAAGAAATTTTCTCTCTGATCATAGGCTGTGGAAAAACTTTGCCGGCCGTCGTTGCGAGAAGAAAGCGCTGGATATGAAGTTCCAAGATAACTGACCGCTCCTGACTCCTAATTCACAATCCTGACACTTGAAAACCTGATACCTGATACTTTTTCAATGCCCCAACCAGCAGCACAGTTTTTCAAAGCAGCCTATTAGCGTGAATTAGCGTCCATTAGTGGTTAAAATGCATTGATCGCTTCGGTTCAGCAGAGTTTTTCGTCAGCCATCCGCGGCGATCCGTGTTCATCTGCGGTTAAAAAAGTGAGTTCTCTGTGTTCTTTGTGATCCTTCGTGGCTACACCAATTTTAAAATCGCTCTAGAATGAAACTTCGTTCCGCCGCCCGATCCTTTGGCCTTGGCCGCGCCGCCTACTGGCTTTGGCATGCGCCCGCGGCCGCGGTGAAAAAATCGCTCGCCGCCGGCGGGCCGCTTGAACAATTCCTCGACAGCCGCGCGCACGCCGGGATGACCCGCGCCGCCGCCCAACTTACGCCGCAATCCAGTGCACCGGCCAAAAACTGGCCGGAGCTGCATTTCCTCACCGGCAAAAAATTCTGGGATCAGACGGCTTTCTGCCTGCAAACCTTCCAGGCCCACGCCGGCCACGCAGCCCTGGCCGTATTTCACGACGACGGCTCGGCCGACAAAGCCACCCGCGCGCAGCTCACCCGGCTTTTCCCCGCCGCGCGCTGGCGGCGTGCAGCGGAAATCGAGGCTTCACTCGACGCCGTCCTGCCCGCCGCCAAATTTCCCGTGCTGCGCGAACGCCGCGCGCACTACCCCAATCTCCGCAAGCTCACCGACGTCCACGCCGGTGCCCGCGGCTGGCGGCTCGTCCTCGATTCGGACATGCTGTTTTTCCGCCGGCCGCACTTTCTCCTGGCCTGGCTGGCCGCGCCCATCCGTCCGTTGTACATGATCGATGTCCAGGACAGCTATGGCTATTCGCGCCCGCTGCTCGAGTCGCTCGCCGACGCGCCGCTTCCGCCGCGCCTCAACGTCGGCCTTTGCGGCCTGCGCAGCGATGCCCTCGACTGGGAAAAGCTCGAATTCTGGAGCCGTCGTCTGATCGAGGCCGAAGGCACCAGCTATTATCTCGAGCAGGCGCTCGTCGCCCTGCTGCTCGCCGACCGCGATTGCGCCGTCGCGCCCGCCGAAGATTATTTGCTGCTGCCATCCGAGGACGAGTGCCGCGCACCGCACGCGGTCATGCACCACTACGTTGCCCAATCCAAACGCGGCTATTTCCGCCACGCCTGGCGCACCGCGCTAGCCCTCCTGCCCACCCCATGACTTCCCTTGCCCGCCGCTGGCGCCTCGGCCGCCTGGTTTATCGCCTGTGGCACCGACCGCGACAGTGGTGCGATCTTGCTCGCACCTACGGCTGGGGCTTGAACACGCGCGCCACGCTCGGTGAACGTCGCATGTGCGCCGCCGCGGTGCGCCTTCCCGCGCCGCCGGTCAGCGGGGAAAATCTGACGACGCCCATCTATTTTCTCACCGGCCGGCGCTTCTGGCAGCAGACTTTATTTTGCGCGCACTCTTTCGTGCGACAGAGCGGCCTGGGCACGGAATTTCGGTTTGTCAGCGACGGAACGATGGACGACGAAATCGCGCGTGAGCTCACCCGGCTGTTTCCCGCCGCGCGCGTGCTGGGCCACGCCGGGCTCGACGAAAAAATTGCCGCCGTGTTGCCGCCGGCGCGTTTCCCCACACTCCATGCGCACCGCCGCCGCTTCGTGCTCCTGCGCAAGCTCACCGATACGCTCGCGGGCGAACGCGGCTACCGGCTGTTTCTCGACAGCGACATGATTTTTTGGCGCCGGCCCGACGAAATGCTGGCCCGCCTCGCGCGCGCCGAGCCCTTCTACATGGCTGACCTGGGCGACGACGGCTACACCCTGCCGCGCAGCGTACTGCAGGAAAAACTTGGCATCACCGCCGCGCCCGGCGTCAACTCCGGCGTCGTCGCAGTGCGCCCTGAGGACATTGATTGGGATCTGCTCGAGCGCGCGTGCGCACTTTTACTGGCCGAAGGCAGCGACCAGCGCCTGCTTGAGCAAACGCTGTGGGCCATCGTACTCGGCGCCCAAAATGCCCGGCGGCTTCCGGCCGCGGATTATCGCCTCGTCATCGATCCGCCCGCGTGCCGTGAAGCCATTGCTGCCGGCCGGCCCGCGCTACTGCACTACGCGTGGCACGCCCGGCTCCTTTACTCAGCGTCCGAATGGCAACATTACTTGAAAACAAACTTCGCCGCTTCCGCCTGAAGTTGATTTTCTGCCGCCTGGATTTACTCAATGAATCAACTTAAGCTGCCTCCCCTCATAACCGGGCTTATCGCGACAACACTCTTGGCGGTCTTTTGCGGGCTCTGCGTGGATTTGGGCCGCCATAGTTCGTGCACGGTTGACGAGGACGGTCACCTCGGCGCCGGTGTCAGCTACTGGGTGAATGGCAGCTATCGCGCCTTCACCAGCAACCTGTTCTTCGCGCAGAAATTCGAAGCGATCGGACCGTATCTGGCCGGTTTCAACTTTCCTTCCGAGGAACGGCAGGCCGCGCTCAAAGACTACTGCCCAAATCTGATTGGCGACGAATATCTGTTTAACTCGGGCAACAACGCGTCGCACATACTGGTCATCGCAAGGGCCATGACCACCCTGCTTGGCGTTGGTTTGGGTGTCATCGTATTCCTTTGGGCTCGCCGGTTGTTCGGCGACGTCGGCGGGCTCGGCGCACTCACATTTTTTGTCTTTTGCCCGCTGGTCATTTCGAATGCCTCCCTTGTCACCACCGACCTGGCGACCGCCCTCTGGTACACCGCCGCCGTCGGCACCTATTGGCGATTTATCTGCGAGCCGAACGGTCGTCGCAGTCTGTTCGCAGGTATCGCCCT
>DASYOA010000346.1:0-2098 GCA_036008265.1 Opitutaceae bacterium | reverse complement strand
AGGTCTCAACCCCGAGTTTTTCGAGAATGCGATGCAAGTCGTCGTTGCCGTGGTATTCGATGATGAGGCGGCCTTTTTTCGGCGCATGCTTGAGCGAAACACGCGCACCGAGGTGTGAAGTGAGTTTCTTCTCGATGTTGGCGACCGCCGCAGCCTCCACCGGCGGCACCGCGCGGCCCGTGGACGATGCCGGTGCGGATATGCCGGCCTTTTTGGCCTGCACGAGCTTTTCCGTCGCCCGCACGCTCCAGCCTTCCTCGATGACACGCCGCGCGAGCAGCGCGCGCTGCGCGGGCTCCTCCATGCCCAGCAGCACCTTGGCGTGGCCGACGCTCAACAGGTTTTTCGCAATGAAGCCCTGGATTTCGCTTTCGAGCGTGAGCAGGCGCAGCGCATTCGCCACCGTCGCGCGGCCCTTGCCCACCCGCTCGGCCGCGGATTCCTGCGTGAGGTCAAAATCGCGGACGAGGCTCGCATAACCATAGGCCTCCTCGATGGGATTCAATCCCTCGCGCTGCAAATTCTCGATCAGGCCGATCGCCGCCGACGACGCATTGCTGGCCTCGACGACCCGGGCCGGAATCGTCTTCAATTTAAGCAGGTGAAACGCCCGCCAGCGGCGCTCGCCCGCGATCAGCTGGAATTTTTCGCCGTGCCGGCGCACCACCACCGGTTGCAACAGGCCCTCGGCCCGGATGCTGTCGGCCAGCTCCCTCAGCTGTTCCGCGGGGATTTCCCGCCGCGCCTGATACGGGCTGGGCTCGATGAGATCGACCGCGATTTCCTGGAAGCCGGGCGCGGCGACCGGCGCGGTCGCCGGGCTGCTGGGGCTGGCGTGATGGGCCGATGCGTCTGTTTTTGAGGCGGCGGCGATGAGTCCGCCGAGTCCGCGGCCGAGGCGTGATTTGGATGCAGCCATGTCAGTTTTGTGGGGCTTGTGCCGGCGCTTGTGCTTGCGGGATGAAAAGGGTCTGGCCAACCATCAGCCTGGTCGGATCGGTGATTTTGTTGGCATTGGTGATGTCGCGCAGGCTGGCGTGGGTTTTCTTGGCAATGCCGGCGAGCGTGTCGCCCTTTTGCACCGTGTAGCTGACGCCTTCCTTCGGATAATCCTCGGTAAAACTCGGCGGCGTCACGGCCGGCCGGGTGGCCTGGCCCTTGGCGAGCGCGTCAATCGCCGCCTGCGTCTGCTTGGCGAGTTTTTCGAGCTGCACACTGACCTTCTCGAGCGTCTCCGTTTTCGTCTCGGCCGTGGCCGCCTTGACCGTGCGATTCAATTCCGCCACAGCATCGTTGAGTTGGGCCACGGTCGCGTAGGTTTGTGCGGCGGTGCCAGTCTGGTTTTTAAGGTCGTTGTTTTCCCGCTCGAGCTGTTCGACGCGGATTTGCAAATCGCCCAGGCGCTGGGTGAGCAGGTTTACATCCTCGCGCAGATTGGCGATATCGATCGATCCCACGCCGGATTGTGCGCGCGCCACACTCAAGGCCACGCCCAATCCGAGTAACGCGCATCCGACGCGAAAAAATTTCATGGGGCGATGCTTGTGAAAATCATCGGCAAAAACAAGAGCGGCGTGTGAGAAAGTGACAAGTATCAGGGACCAAGTAACAAGAGATCTCTGCGCCCATACTCCTGATACTTGTCACCTGTCACTTGTTACTTTTGTTAAGAGCGGCCTCATGGTCTGCGACGCCAGCACCGTGCCGGTTGCGACGGGAAATCCGCGCAGAAACTCGGGGGCCGGCAGCATTTTTCCACCCGGCCGCTGCAACCGCAGCAGCCGCAGGACGCCCTGGCCTGTCGCCATGCGCAACGATTCCGCGTCGGCACCCAAAACCGTGCCAGCTCCGCCTGGCGCGAAGGCCACCTCGAAATCGGCCAGCCCGAGTTTCATCGGCTGGCCGGAAATCTCCACCGTACAACCGGGCCAGGGAAAAAGGCCGTTGATGCGCGCGGCCAGCACCGCCGCGGGTGTGGCAAAATCGAGCATGCCATCTTCCTTTGTCAGGCGCCGGCAGTAAGTCGCCTGCGTTTCATCCTGCGGAGTGAAGGCAACGTTTCCATCGTGCAGCTTCGGCAGAACACGCGCCACCAGCG
>DASYOA010000345.1:0-6552 GCA_036008265.1 Opitutaceae bacterium | reverse complement strand
ATCCCGCGACCGAACGCGAAATGGCCAACAACCGGCCGACGCCCGATCCCGTTCCGGCGTCCGCGCCGGGCATGGAAGGCGACATTGGCCACGGCTCGGTGCTCATCGCTGCGATCACGAGCTGCACCAACACTTCGAACCCGAGCGTCATGCTGGCGGCCGGCCTGCTCGCGAAAAAAGCGATCGAGCGCGGGCTGGGCGTGAACCCGCTGGTCAAGGCCTCGCTCGCGCCCGGCTCGCGCGTCGTCACCGATTATCTCAACCGCACCGGACTGCAACCCTATCTCGACCAGCTCGGCTTCAACCTCGTCGGTTACGGTTGCACCACCTGCATCGGCAACTCCGGCCCGCTTCATCCGGCCATCGAGGATGCCGTGGTGAAAAATGATATCATCGCGGCCAGCGTCCTTTCCGGCAACCGCAACTTCGAGGCGCGCGTCCATCAGAACATCAAGGCCAACTTCCTCATGTCGCCGCCGCTCGTCGTCGCCTTCGCGCTGGCCGGCCGCGTGGACATCGATCTTTCCACCGAGCCGCTCGGCACGGGCAAATCCGGCGAGCAAGTTTACCTGCGCGACCTCTGGCCCACGCTGACGGAAATCCGCGACGAGATGAAGCGCGCCCTGCATCCGGATGTCTTCAGCCGGCTCTATCGCGACTTCGCCGCGCAGAATCCAAAGTGGAACGAAATTCCGTCGAGCACCGGCAACGTTTACGCGTGGGATGTGAAATCGACTTACATCCAGGAGCCGCCGTTTTTCGAGAATTTCAGCCTCAAGCCCGGCGCCATCGCCGAAATCACCGGCGCCCGTCCGCTCGGCATCTTTGGCGACTCGGTCACGACCGACCACATCTCGCCCGCCGGTGCCATCAAGAAAACCTCGCCCGCCGGGAAATATCTCACCGAGAACAACGTCGCATTCGAGGATTTCAACAGCTACGGCTCGCGCCGCGGCAACGACCGCGTGATGACCCGCGGCACCTTTGCCAATGTCCGCATCAAAAATCTCATGCTCGGGGGCGAGGAGGGCGGCAACACGCTGTTTCAGCCCGCGGGCACCAAGCTCTCCATCCATGAGGCCGCGATGGAATACAAAAAAGGCGGTGTGCCGCTCATCATCATCGCCGGCCAGGAATACGGCACCGGCTCATCGCGCGACTGGGCGGCGAAAGGCACAAACCTCCTCGGCGTGCGCGTGGTCGTGGCCCAATCGTACGAGCGCATCCATCGCAGCAATCTTGTCGGCATGGGTGTGCTCCCGCTGCAATTCAAGGAAGGCACGACCGCCCAGACCCTCAAGCTCGACGGCACCGAGACCTACGACGTGCTCGGCTTCAGCTCCGCGCTCAAGCCGCAGCAGGACCTCACGCTGCGCGTCGCGCGCAAAAATGGCGAAAAACTCGAGGTTCCCGTGCGCTGCCGCATCGATACGCCCATTGAGATCGACTATTACCGGCATGGCGGCATCCTGCCTTTTGTTTTACGCCAAATTTTGGCAAAAACCTGATTTATGAACAGCGGAGCCACAAGCTTGTCTTAAGCTCGTGGCTTTGCATCTCAGCGCCTTTGCGTTAAACTCCGTCTATTCTTAATGTCCGACAGCGCCAAATCCATCTATTTCGTCGATGCCCATTCCGACCCGGTGCTGATCCGCATCGAGGGCCGGGCGTCCTTTCAAAACAGCGCCTGCTTGCACGACTTTGTGGACGAGATGCTACGCCAAGGGAAGGCCCGTTTTGTCATCGATTTTCAGCGCTGCACGAGCATGGACAGCACGTTTCAGGGCGTGTTGGCTGGCGCGGCGATTGCCCTCCGCAAAAAAACACCGCCGGGCAGCCTGGTGCTGGCGAGGATGGGGCCGCGGAACCTTGAACTGATCCGCAACGTCGGCCTGCACCGCCTATCAACTGTCGATAGCGGGGACCTGCCGATGGCGTTCACCGCGCCTTCCGTGGCGCTCCCTTGCCCGGATCGGAGCGAACTCGAAAATGCCCGCCTCGTGCTCGAGGCGCACGAAAACCTCATCAGCGTGGACGAAAACAACCGCGGCAAATTCCAGGACGTGCTCGCCTTCTTAAAGAACCGCACGGAGCAGTCGTGAGCGCCTGAGTGGGCATCGAACGAAGCAAGGTAGGGCGCGTTATCCCTAACGCGCCGATTAGAATAATACTCGGCGGATTAGGGATAATCCGCCCTACCAAATGAGAAAAATGAACGAGGCTGGCGCAGCTCACCTGTGCCGCAAATCGCTGTCGTTTAAAATTGACGGAGGCGTGCGCGTGGCATAACCCGGTTGCAGGCCGGCTTTTGACCACCCGGCGCCACCACCAATAAAATTTCCAGCATGAAAAGCCGCCAGAAGGACAGCGGTCGGACCGGGGCAGGTGCCAGACGCAAGGAATTGAAGCTGAAGATGGCCCTGGCCCAGAGACGGGCCGAAGCCACGAAGACTCATGCGCAGACCGCGAAAGCCGGCTTGAAAAGTGCGCGCAAGGCTTTCAAAAAGGCGAAGAAACAGGCCAAGGAGGCGCGCAAGAAACTCAAGGCCTTGAAAAAGGCGCTCCTCAAGGCGGTTCGGGCGGCACAGAAGCGGCGCGTGGCCGCTCGCAAGAAGGCCCTGGGTGTGAGCAGTCCAAAACCGGTGATCACTAAAACCGCCGCGAAAAAGCCGTCTGCGGCTCGCGTGCCACCGCCGAAGGCGCCCAAGCAACGTGAGCCGGGACCGCGGGTGGTCATCGAACCCAGGCCGACCGTGGCGCCGATGATCCCCGTGGCCGCACCGCCCGCGGAGATGCCAAGGATCGAGCCGACGATTCTATTTCCTGACGAAAATCCGGAGCCAAAGCCGCCGGCGGCGTAGAGTCTTTCACATCGCTGTAGGAGCCTGCTGGCAGGCGATTATTGCGTTTTGTTGCCCAGTAAACCCTCTTACCGGCAAAGGTCGCCTGCAAGCAGGCTCCTACATACCGAATGGCGGGCCAGGCACATTTGAAATCTTGACGTGTTTCCGTCATTGCGCGAACGGCCTGGGCTTGCCTGACTTACCACTCAGTTTACGCGAACATGTGGTTTTTTTTCCTCTGCCTTGGTCTCGTCGCCGGTGTTCTGGCCATGCTTGTGCTCCTCGTGCGCACGCGCCACGAGGCCGACCGGATTGATGAGCAGCGCCAGATCCTTGCGCAGGAGAATCGCATCGTCCTGGATTTCATGCACCAGATGGCCGAGGCGCTGGCCGACAATCCCTCTCGCGCCA
Organism: Opitutaceae bacterium; assembly: GCA_036008265.1. Classification (GTDB taxonomy): domain Bacteria; phylum Verrucomicrobiota; class Verrucomicrobiia; order Opitutales; family Opitutaceae; genus DASRHD01. The sequence goes on along the minus strand of DASYOA010000345.1, from coordinate 3,298 downwards.
TCCTCTACCAGCGCATTGTCCACGCAGCCATCCTCAGCACCGGCGCGCTCAGCGCCTGCATTTTTGAGAAAACCCCTGACAACCAGATGCGCGGCGTTGCGCTTGAGGGACTTTTCCCGCCGCACCGCCCGCTGCCCGAGGTGATCCGGGACAAGCTTACGACGCGCGCGAAATTCATCGAACAAGTGCTGCGCTCCGAGACGTTTCCAGTGGGCGACGGCATTGTCGGCCGCGTGGCCGAGACGGGCCGGGGCGAGCTCATCACCGATGCCGCCGCCGACCCGCGCATCATCCGGCACGACGATCCCGCGCTCGCGGTCAAGTCGGTCATCGCCGTGCCGCTGATCTTTCGCGACCGGTTTTTCGGCGTGCTCGCGGTGACTAATCCCGCCGACGGCCTGCCCTTCAGCGCGACGGACTTTTCCCTCGTGCAGTCGCTGGCCGAGCAGGCGGCGCTCGCGCTGCACAACGCCGAGTTTCTCAATTTCCAGATCGAAAAAAGCCAGCTCGACCTCGACCTCTCGCTGGCCAGCGGCATCCAGAAAATGCTGCTGCCGCGCAGTGCGCCGCGCATCGTCGGCCTCGATGTCGATGCGCGCTACCTGCCCGCGCAAAAAATCGGCGGCGACCTTTACGACCTTTTCCCGCTCTCGGCCGCGCGGCTCGGCGTCGCCGTGGCCGACGTGTCGGGCAAGGGCATCCCGGCCTCGCTGCTCATGGCCATCTGCCGCGCCAACCTCCGGCAGATCGCACCGCGCCATTACTCGCCGGCGGATGCCCTGATCGAGCTCAACCGCGTGCTCAGCGGCGACCTCCAGCGCGACATGTTCGTAACCATGACGTATGCCGTGGTGGATGCCATGGCCGGCACGGTGACCTTCGCCCGGGCCGGCCACGAGCAAACGCTGTTCGTGCGGCGCGACCGCGCGAGCGGGCAATACGCCAGCGAGTTTATCGACAGCGAGGGCATGCCGCTCGGCATGGTTGAGGATGAACTTTTTTCCACGGTCATCACCGATCGCGTCGAGCGCTTCGATGTCGGCGACGTGCTCGTGCTTTACACCGACGGCGTGACCGAGGCGCCCAACGAGGAAGACAAGGAATTTTCCGGCAGCCGCCTGGCCGATGTGGTGCGCACGCTGCACGACCGCAGCGCCCGCGAAATCAACGACGGCATCCTTGAAAACGTCCAACGCTTCAGCGAGGGCGTGGAACAGCGCGACGATTTCACCCTGGTGACGGTCAAGCGGGGGTAAGGCTGCGCACTCGCCGTTCAAGGTTCCCGGTTCAGGGTTCAACGTTCGACATGCCGTGGTTAAAGAAAAGATAAAAGCTGGAGTAAGAACTTTGAACATTGAACTTGGAACCTTGAACTTTCCAGGCGACGCGCGCTTGCACCCGGGCCGTTTTTTCGCACGCTCGACCGATCATGTCGCTCGCCATCGATCCGCAAATTGACCGCACCTCCGTGCCCGACCCCACGGGGCACTTTGCGCTTTATGGCGGCGTCTATGTGCCAGAGACGCTGATGACCGCACTCGAGGAATTGGGCGCCGCTTACACCGCGGCCCAGGCCGATCCGGCGTTCCAGGCCGAGCTGAAGCATCATTTGAAGGAATTTGCCGGCCGGCCGACGGAACTCTATTTCGCGGAGCGGCTCACGGCGCACTGCGGCGGGGCAAAAATTTATTTCAAGCGCGAGGACCTGCTGCACACCGGCGCGCACAAGATCAACAACACCATCGGCCAGGCGCTGCTCGCGCGGCGCATGGGCAAGAAGCGCATCATCGCCGAAACGGGCGCCGGCCAGCACGGCGTGGCCACGGCCGCGGTCTGCGCGAAGTTCGGATTGGAGTGCGTGGTTTACATGGGTGCGGTGGACATGGAGCGGCAGGCCTTGAATGTTTTTCGCATGCGGCTCATGGGCGCGGAGGTGCGCAGTGTCGAGGCCGGGCAGAAAACGCTCAAGGACGCCATCAACGAGGCCATGCGTGACTGGGTGACCAACGTGCGCACCACCCATTACATTCTCGGCACGGTTTATGGCGCGCATCCGTATCCGCTGATGGTGCGCGAATTTCACCGCGTCATCGGCGAGGAGGCGCGCGAACAGATCATGGCGCGCGAGGGCCGGCTGCCCGACGAGTTGATCGCCTGCGTGGGCGGCGGCAGCAATGCCATCGGGTTGTTTTACGATTTTCTCCATGAAATCAGCGTGGAACTCATCGGGGTCGAGGCGGGTGGGCGCGGCATCAGGCCGGGCGAGCACGCGGCGCGTTTCGAGACGGGTCAGCTTGGTGTGTTGCAGGGCTGCAAGACGTTCATTTTGCAAAATAAGGACGGGCAGATCGACTCGACCCACTCGGTCAGCGCCGGCCTCGACTATGCGGCCGTGGGGCCGGAACACGCCTATTACCGCGACCGCGGGCGCATCGAATACACCTACGCGATGGATGACGAGGTGCTCGAGGCGTTCCAGCTTTGCGCGAAGTTGGAGGGCATCATTCCGGCCCTGGAAAGCTCGCATGCGCTGGCCTGCGCGTTGAAGCGCGCGGCCAAGTTGCCGAAGAATAAAATCATCATCGTCAACCTGTCCGGCCGCGGCGACAAGGATGTCCAGCAGGTCGCCGCGCTGATCGCGCAGCGAAAGTAACAAGTAGCAAGTGACAAGTAACAAGAGCGGCTCGGCGGCAGAAAGTCTTTTCTTGTCACCTGATACTTGATACTTGTTACTTCACTGAAATGCGCAGCATGACCGGCTATGGACGGGCGACGGCGGCCCTCGGTGCACACGAGCTCACCGTGCAGGTCAGCTCCGTGAATCGCAAGACGCTCGACCTGACCGTGTCGCAACCGCGCGAGTGGGAAAGCCTCGAGCCGGCGGTGGGCGAGCTGGTGCGGAAGTTTGCCTCGCGCGGCAAGGTGCATGTGGATTTTGAGCTGACGGGCGCGAACAGCGCCAGCTCGGCGATATGGGACGAAGCGGCGGCCAATGCGGCGCTCGACCGGTTGAAGGAGTTTGCCACCCGGCGCGGGATGGCGTTCGAGGCCACGCCGGAACTACTCTGGCAGGTGGCCAGCGCGCAGCGCAAGGCAACGGCATTGCCGGCGGCGGAAGAAGCGCGGTCGACCGCAATGGCCACGCTAGGGGAGGCGTTGCGGGCGTTTGCCGAGATGCGAGCGTTGGAGGGCGCAACGCTGCTGAAGGATTTCGAGGCGCGCCTGGCGGTGTTGCGCGGGCACGTTGCGACCGTGGCGGCGCGTGCGCCGCTGGTGGCGTCGGCCTACCGCGACCAGC
>DASYOA010000344.1:0-1875 GCA_036008265.1 Opitutaceae bacterium | reverse complement strand
CCGGCGAAGGTCAGGCCGGCGCCGACGCTGCAGAAAATGATTTTATCGCCGGCGCGGAAGATGCCTTCCTCCGCGGCCCAGCCGAGCGCCATCGAGACCGAGGCCGCGCTGGTGTTGCCGTATTTGGCGATGGTGACCACGAATTTTTCGTACGGGATGCCGACGCGTTTGCTCACCGCGAGGAGGATGCGTTCGTTGGCCTGGTGTGGCACGATCCACGCAATGTCCTCGGGCTTGAGCTTGTGGCGCACCAGCGTCGCCTCGATCAGGTCGCCGAAGCCGATGACGGCATTGCGAAAAACCGCGGCGCCGTTCATCTGGATGTAAAATTCGTCGCGATCGTGCCCGCCGGGATGAGGAAACGGCAGTGTCGCGCCGCCGCCGGGACGCTGGATGGCGGTGAATTGAGTGGCGTCGCCCGAGAGCGCCATGCGGCCAAGGCGGTGACCACCGGGAGAATCCGTGAGAATGGCCGCGCCTGCACCGTCGCCAAAAAGAAACGCCGTGGCGTGATCCTTCGGGTTGGTGATGCGCGAGAGCAGCTCGGCGGTGACCACAATGAGGTTTTTCGCCGTGCCGCCACGGATAAAGGTGCGGCCGACCTCGAGCGCGTAGAGCCAGCCGGCGCAGGCGGCGTTGAGATCAAAGGCCAGAGCCCGCGGAATGCCGAGCTGCTGCGCGAGCGCGCTGGCCATCGAGGGCACGGGCTGGTCTGGTATCAGCGTAGCCATGATGACGCCGTCGATGCAGCTCACATCCATGCCCGCCTGCGCAAGCGCATGCTGCACGGCGGTGACGGCAAAACCCGTGGCTGTCTCGCCCTCGGCGGCATAGCGGCGTTCGCGGATGCCGGTGAGCTTGATGATTTCCGCCTCGGTCTTGTCGGGAAATTCTTTCAACAGCTCGCTGTTGGGCATCACGGCCTTCGGCACGGCATAACCGACACCCGCGATGCAAACGGTCTCCACCGCGCGCGGATCCCAGCCGGTTGTCGCGCCGGCAGATTGTGATTCAGCGACCGCGGATTTTGGCGCGGGTACGCCGTTTTTATGTTCTTTGAGATAGCGCGTGATGTCGTCGCCCGAGATGACGCCGCCGGGACCCGTGCCAGCGAGGTCGGTGATCGTCGCCGGGGCGAAGCCGGCTTCCTCGGCAAGCTTGCGCGCGCGGGGAGTCCACGTGAGGCCAGAGGCGGGAGGCGTCAGGCGAGAGGTCGGAGCACTTGGAATTTGCGCCTTCGGCTGATCGCCTGCTTTTTCCGGTTTTCCGCTTTCCCTGTCCTCCGTAGCCTTGGCGAAGGAGGACGATTTTCGCTTTTCAGCCCCTTTCGCCTCAAGATGCCTCAGGCTTATGTCGGTGGTCTGGATGCGCAGGAACGGAGCGCCGCTGGCCACGATGTCGCCGGCGCGGCCTTTGATTTCGGTGATGACGCCGTCGCAGGGCGCCTCAAATTCGAAGACTGATTTGTCGCTTTCGAGCTCGGCGATTTTTTCGCCCTTGGCGATGTGCGCGCCGGGTTGAACCTTGAGGTCGATGACGGTGAGTTCGTTGACCGTCGCGCCCATCGAGGGCATCGGCACGTCGATGAGAAACGTTTCCATAATTTCAGCTTTTACATGAGTTTGGCCCACGAAACAGCCCGGTCAACGCTAGAGCATTTTCGGGTTAAACCGACCCATAACGGGCGAATTGTCATTCCGAGCCGTGTGAGGAATCTCGATTTCTGTTTGTAACGTAAAGCCCATCGATTCCGATATGTTTTGAACAGAAGATAACGAAGCGCCTCTGGGGCTTCTGTCATCAAAGGCAAAAGCAGAGCCTGCTTGGAAATTTGGCGCAAGCCGGATACCAGTCGCTTCGTTTCCTTGGTTACCT
>DASYOA010000343.1:0-6113 GCA_036008265.1 Opitutaceae bacterium | reverse complement strand
ATCGCCCTGCGGGCCGCCGACGACGAAACGCCCGGTCGGGTTGATGAGAAATTGGGTGCGCTTCGTCAGCATGCGCTTGGGGAGAACCTTCTTGATGACGTTCTCGATCAGGTAGCGCTCGATCTGCGCGTGCGGGACGTCAGCCGTGTGCTGCGTGGAGATGACGACGTTGACAACCTCGACCGGCTTGCCGTCGACATAGCGGATGGAAACCTGCGACTTCGCGTCGGGCCGCAGCCAGTGGACCTTGCCGCTTTTGCGGACCTTGGTCAGCTCGCGGCCGAGGCGGTGGGCAAACATGATCGGCGTGGGCATGAGCTCGCGCGTCTCGCTGCAAGCGTAGCCGAACATCAGGCCCTGGTCGCCGGCGCCCTGCTCCGCCTTTTTCTTGCCCTTGGCCTTCACCGCATCGACGCCCTGCGAAATATCAGGCGACTGCTTGGTGAGGAGATTGGTGACGAAAATCTGGTCGGCGTGAAACACGTCGTCGGAATTTACGTACCCGATGTCGCGGACGGCGGCGCGCACGATGGCCTCGTAGTTGAGCTTGGCGCGCGTGGTGATCTCGCCGGCGAGAACGACCTGGTTGGACTTGACCATCGTTTCGCAGGCGACGCGGCTGAACTTGTCCTGCGCGAGGCAGGCGTCGAGCACGCTGTCGGAGATGAGATCGGCGACTTTGTCGGGATGGCCCTCGCCGACCGACTCGGAGGAAAAAACAAAGGTTTTGGACATAAATATGTGCCCTAAAAAAAGCATCCGGGCTGGCCGCACGCAAGTTCAATATCAACGTATGCGGATTCCTTGATATGAAGAATGCACATCGTTAAATTTCCGGCAAACACCCTAGCTGATGGGTTAGCGGTTGAAGTTTGTGGGTGCTTCGTAAACACTTCACTCAATGGAGAGTTCCGCGTCGAACGCCCCCGACCTCAAGGGCCGCAAGATTCTCATTGTGGATGACGACCGTCTTAACCTGCGCATCCTCACGGGCATCCTCCGCCCCGACGGTTACACCCTGGCCGAGGCCGACTCGGGCGAGCGCGCCCTCGAGGTTTATGCCCAGTTCCGTCCCGACCTCGTGCTGCTCGACGTCATGCTGCCCGGCCTCAACGGCTTTGAAACCTGCCGGGAGCTCCACAAGACCTACGGTGCCGAAACCGCGCCCGTGATTTTCATCACCGCAAAAAGCGAGTCCGACGACGTCGTCGAAGGGCTCTCGGCTGGCGGCATCGATTACCTGCCGAAGCCCTTTCGCCCGAAGGAGGCCCTCGCGCGCATTCGCACGCACATGCACAACCGCCTCCTGGTCGAACAGCAACGCCTGCTCGTCGACCAGCTCAACAAGGCCGATGCGGCCAAAAACCGGTTTCTCGGCATGGCCGCGCATGACCTGCGCAATCCCCTCGCCTCCATCCGCGCCCTTTCGGAATTCTTGCAGGACGGCACGGTCGGCCCGATCAGCGCCGAACAACTCGACCTCATCAAGACCATCCACACCGCCAGCCAGCAAATGCTCGACCTTGTGAACGAGCTCCTTGACGTCGCCACCATCGAATCCGGCGAAATGAAAATTGTCCTGGAGCCGCACAATCTCGCCGAGCTCATCGAAAAATCCGTCTATCTCACCAATATCGATGCGGTGAAGAAAAAAACCCGCATCACCTTCGATGGCGCCCGACCGCCCATCCTGGTCAAGCTCGATGCCGGCAAGATGAAGCAAGTCATCGACAACCTGCTCAGCAACGCCGTGAAATATTCACCGCCCGGCTCGCATATCTCCGTCCGTCTCACGGCCGACGACTGCGGCTGCGGCTTCGGCGTGCGCGACCAGGGGCCCGGCATCCCCGACAACGAACGCGACAAACTCTTCAAGGACTTCGGCCGCCTCTCGGCCCGGCCCACCGGCGGCGAAAAAAGTGTCGGCCTCGGGCTCGCCATCTGCCGCAAAATCGTCGAGGCTCACGGCGGGACCATCACCGCCGAAAATCTTCCCGCGCCCGCGCACGGCTGCGAATTCCGCGTCATCCTCTCCGCCACCTGAAAAACATCATGCCCTTCGACGGAAAAATTCTCCTCGCCGACGACGAAGCCCACATCCGCAAGTTCATGGGCCTCCTCCTCCGCCAGCTCGGTTCGCCCACCATCATCGAAGCCACCAACGGCGCCCAGGCTTTCGACCTTTACCAAAACGAACGCCCCGACCTTGTCCTCCTCGATGTCAACATGCCCGAGGTGGACGGCCTGCAGGCGCTGGAAAAAATCCACGCCTTCGACCCCGACTGCGCCGTCATCATGCTCACCTCGCTCACCACCCGGAATATCATCGAGCGCGCCGCGGAACTCGGCGCGATAAACTACATCCGCAAAGACACGCCCAAGGAAGAAATCCTCACCACGCTCCGCCAGATCCTCGACGCCATGTTCGAGCCTGATGACGAAACCAACAACACCTGAATCCATGCCCGACGACAAACCCGATTCCCCGCCGCCAGCCGTGGCTGCCGCCATCGTGCGCTACTCGCTCCCGGCCATGCTCGCCGAATTGAAACTCGAGCGCACGGCCGGCGGGTTTGCCCAGGAAAAGATCGCCCAGTCCGAAATCAGCAAGCTTTTCGCCGCTCCCAACCGTCGCCGTGACAAATCAAAAAAATAGCCGCTTTGTCGAGCTCATCCACCAGCTCCCGCGCTTCGACTACGAACTGGAGCTTGGGGCACTCGTTTCGCACCACGGCGACACCCTCGCCCTGCTGCAAGGCGTCGTTGATGGAAAATTCCTGCCCAAGGACGATGCCTGCCGCCTCTGGGCCGACGCCCTTAACGTCGCCTATGTGGATCCCTTCTCCTCCGTCATCACCGATGAAGCCGTGGCCAAGCTTCCGTTCGAAATCGCCAAAAAAGTCCGCGCCATTCCCCTTTATATCCTCGGCGAAGGCATCACCGTGGCCATCGCCACGCCCGACGATGCCGACCTCATCAAACGCCTCAGCCAGATTATGCAGATGCTGGTCAGCCCGGTCTTCGCGCTGCCACGCGATATCGACGACGCCATCGCCATTTACTACTCCACGGAGGAAAAACTTGAACAAAACCTGAGCGAGCTGGAGCACTCATCCGCCTTCGACAACCTCGAGATGACCGGTGAAAAGCTGTCCGAGCTCGCCGAATCCGAGTCGGTCATCAAACTTCTCGACGGGATTATTTATTACGCCATCCGCGAACGCGCGACCGACATCCATATCGAACCACAGGAAACCGTATCGCGCATCCGCTTCCGCGTGGACGGCATGTTGCGGGAGATGTTCTCCCATTCGCGCAAGCTCCATCGTCCCATTGTCAGCCGCCTTAAAATCCTTTCCAACCTCAACATCTCGGAGACGCGCTTTCCCCAGGACGGCCGCTTCTCGCTCGCCATCGGCAGTGGGGGCACCAGCTTCCGCTTCGCGTCCATCCCTTCGCAATATGGCGAGAAAGTCGTCATCCGCATCCTCGCCGCCACCGGGAAAAAATCCATGCACACGCTGGACAAGATGCTGATCTCGCAGGCCATCCTGCAACCCTTCAAGGGCCTCATCCAGAACCCCAATGGCATCATCTTTGTCACCGGCCCCACCGGCTCGGGCAAGACCACCACCCTTTACGCCGCGCTCCATGAAATCAACCAACCGAGCATCAACATCAGCACGATTGAGGATCCCATCGAAATCCAGCTCGCCGGTGTCACGCAAAGCCAGGTCAACAACCACATTGACCTGAAGTTCCCCATGTTGCTGCGCTCCCTGCTGCGCCAGGATCCCGACGTCATCCTGGTCGGCGAAATCCGCGACCTCGAGACGGCCAAGATCGCCACCGAAGCCGCGCTCACCGGCCACCTCGTCCTGGCCACGTTGCACACCAACACCGCGCCCCAGGCCATCATCCGTCTCCAGGAAATCGGCGTCGAGCCCTTCATGGTCGCTCCTTCCATCGTCGCCGTGCTCGCCCAGCGCCTTGCCGCCCGCATCTGCGAAAATTGCAAGGAAGCCTACTATCCCTCGCGCGAGACGCTCTTGAAGTATTTCACGGAAGAAGGCCTCGAAGAAGTGCCCTTTTATCGCGGCCACGGCTGCGCCCGCTGCCGCTGGACCGGCTATCATGGCCGGGTTGCCTTCCATGAACTGGTCATCATTACCGAGGAAATCCGCACCCTCATCACCGAATGCCGCAGCGCACAGGAAGTCACCAAAGCCGCCGCCAAAGTCGGCTACAAGCCGCTCCGCTACGATGGCTTGAAAAAAGTCCTCCTCGGCCTCACCACCATCGACGAGATTGAACAAAATACCACCGTCGAATGGGCCACCTGAACGTTGGCATGAGGATTGCATTTAAATTGACGAAACCTGCCTTCACTTCCTTTTAGTGCCGCAGCACCAACTGCTTCATGCCTTCTCCCATCCTCGACCAGGAAGCCATTGACAACCTCCGCATGCTCGATCCCGACGGCGGCGACACGTTTCTCCGTGAAATTATCGGCATTTTTCTCGAAGACACGCCCCTGCGCATCGCTGAGATCGATAAAAGCCTCGCCGCCAGCGACGCTCCCACGTTCATTCGCGCCGCCCATACCATCAAAGGTGCCTCGTCCAACGTCGGTGCCGCCGCGCTCCGGGCCGTCGCCGAACAACTCGAGCACCGCGCCAAAAAAGACGGCCTGGCTGATGTCACCGCCCTTATCGCCGAACTCAAAACCGCGTTTGCCACCTCACAAACGGCCCTCAAGGCGCTGATCCCGTAACGGGATCAAGCAACAAGTAGCAGGGTGACAAGTAACAAGATTCTGAATTCGGCGACCTGGTACTTGATACTTGTTACCTGACACTTGTACTTATGTCTTTCCAGCCCCCTGGCGATTGTCCCGTTTGCGGTGAACCTGTCCCGGCCGGCCGCAAATCCTGTCCCCATTGCGGTTCCGACGAGCGCAGCGGCTGGAGCGATGAAACCGCCCAGGACGCCCTCGACCTGCCCGGCGAAGATTTCAATTACCGGGATTTTGTGGAAAAAGAATTTGGCACCGGGAGCCGCCGCACCCGACCGGCCTTGCTTTGGTGGATCGTCGGCCTCGTCATGGTCGCGGTGCTTGTTTGGCAGTTGGTAGTTAGATAAAGCAACAAGTGTCAGGTTTTCAAGTATCAGGAGTGCGCGTGCAGCTCGCTCTTGTTACTTGTCACTTGATACCTGTTACTTCGGCCGCGGCCGCGATTCGCTGCTATTCTGCGGTATGAACCAATCCCTGCCCTGCCTCGAGAATCGCCTCAAAACCCTGGCCACGGGCGAACGCCCGCAGGAACGGCTGGAAAAACTCGGCCCCGTCGCGCTGAGCGACACCGAGCTGCTCGCCATGCTCCTGCGCAGCGGCACGCGCGGAAACGATGTGCTCACGCTCGCCACGCGCCTCATTGCCGAGGCTGGTTCGTTCGCCGGGCTCATCACCTGGCGCGAGCCGGATTTTCAAAAGCTCAATGGCATCGGCCGCGTGAAGGCTCTCCAACTCGTGACCGTCATGGAAATAGCGCGTCGTGTCATCGGCCAGCAGGCGGGCGAAACCCCGCTGCTCAACCGCGCCGACCTCGTCGCCGCGCACCTCGCGCCCGTCGTGGCGGGGTTGGAGGTCGAAAAATTCTGGGTCTTGTGCCTCAACCGGAAAAACCGCCTGCTCAAACGCATCGAAATCACCTCCGGCACCGCCGCCAACACCCTCGTCCACCCGCGCGAAGTTTTCCGCGCCGCCATTCGAGAAGGTGCGACCGCCGTCATCTGCGCGCACAATCATCCGTCGGGCGACCCGGCGCCGAGCGCCGCCGACATCCAGGTGACGCGCCAGCTCCGCGAAGCCGCCAAGATCGTGGACATCATGCTGATCGACCACGTCATCATCGGCCGCGCCGCCGCCGACCCGGCCGGGACGGGATATTACAGCTTTCGCACGACGGGGTTGCTGTGATTGGATTAAGGTAGGGCGCGACCGCTGGGCGCGCTGATTGGACCCACTCGTTCTCATTCTCCTAATCGTTCTCGTTCTCTTGGGGACCTCATTTTTCCGACCGCCCCGCACCGATTACGAGAATGATTAGGAG